>VAWV01000141.1 GCA_005883295.1 Actinomycetota bacterium | reverse complement strand
GCAGCTGGGCTTCGGCCTCGAGTGGCTTCGCAGGTCGGACATCGCGGCCTTCATGCGCGCGCCCGGCCTCGACTGGGCCTTTCCGGGCGAGCGGCTCCTTGCCTCGTACGAGCTCACCCTCGAGGGGCTGGGCCTGGACGGAGGCGGCGTGCGGCTGGACCTCGAGGAGCGCCCGAACAAGACCCCGCGCGCGTTCTGCGCGGCGGTGCAGGTCCCCGACGAGGTGCATCTCGTGATGGCGCTCGTCGGTGGGCGCGACGACTACGAGGTGCTCATGCACGAGGCGGGGCACGCACATCACTACTCGCGAGTCGCCCGCGAGCTCCCCGTGGAGGCCCGCTACCTGGGCGACAACTCGGTGACCGAGGGCTTCGCCTTCCTGTTTCAGCACCTTGTGTCAACGCCGGAGTGGCTTCGGGCGGCGCTGCGCGTGGGCGACGCCGGTCCCGTCATCAGCCACTCCCGCGCCGTGCGGCTGGTGATGCTCCGCCGCTACTGCGCCAAGCTGCTCTACGAGATCGAGCTGCACGCGGGCGAGCTCGACGGCAGCGCTCCCGGCCGGTACGCGTCCCTTCTGTCCCAGGCGGTGCGGGTCGAATGGCCGACCACGACCTGGCTGAGCGACGTGGACGCGTTCTTCTACGCCGCCCGGTACCTGCGCGCGTGGGCCCTCGAGACGTACCTCCGCCGCGTGCTCCGCGATCGCTTCGGGGCGAGCTGGTTCGCCGAGCCCGAGGCCGGCGCGCTGCTGCGCTCCCTGTGGCAGGAGGGTCAGGCGCGGACCGCGGACGAGCTGCTCGGCGAGCTCACCGGCGAGCGGCTCGAGCTCGCGGCGGTGGCGCGCGACCTGGCGCCGGGATAGCCCGTCAGCTCAGCTTCGTCTCGATCGCATCGAGCACCGACTTGCGGTTCGCGTTGCGGCGCTCGTAGTCGCGCACCTTGCGCAGCTCGGCCGGCGTGAGGGAGTCGAGCCGGCTCACCACCTGCGCGGCGGTCAGGTCGTCGTAACCGAGGATCGGGAAGCTGGGCCCCATGCCCGTCACCCGGCGCGCCCGGTCGGCCTGCGCGAGCGCCACGTCGCCGGCGCCTCGGACCCTCGCCCGCGCCCGGGAGGTGGCGTCCTCGACCTGGACGCGTGCGCGCCCCGCCGCCTTGCGCGCATCCTGGAGCTGGCCGCCACCGCGGCCCAGCAGCTGCTCGAGGTCGCCGAGAACGTCGTTCGTCTGCTTGCGGCCGCGCTCGAAGAGGTTGCGGGCCAGGTCCTGGGCGTCGTCCGCGGTTACGCGTCCGCGGCTGACCGCGTCGTCGAGGACCTCCTGGATGCGGTCGCGCGTAAGCATCACGAGGTTGAGCGGGGCGACGATGCCCTTGGCTATTGCCTCCCGTAGCTCGGCCACGGTCTTGCCCGAGAACTGGGCGGCCGGAGCCGTGGCCTGGCGTGCGCGCTTCTGTGCAGTCTGCTGGCGGCCGCGCGCCTGGCCGCCCTTCCGCGCGGCGCTCTTCCGGGCCGAGGCGGAGGAGCCGCCGGATCGCGCGCGCGACTGCGACCGGGCGCGCGTCCGAGAGCCGCCGCTCGACGACTTCGACCCTCGACCTCCGGCCGAACCTCTGGATGTCTCCGCCATCTCCCTCTCCTCTCGTCTCACCCGAACCGAGGAACGGATTACGCCTGGCACGGGGCACTATCTCACCTCGAACGTCGCGGCGACGGGTGAGTGGTCGGAGAGCCTGATCGCGAGCCCATCGCTTCCCGGCACCTCGCGCGCCGAGGGCGCGAACGCCTCGGCCTCGTGCAGCGGCACGAGGCCGCGGACCAGCAGGTGGTCGATGGCACCCGGCGCGGTGGCACCGGACAGGCCGTGCCGCGCGCCGAGCTCGGCGAAGGCGGCCGGCGCGCGATCGGGCCGAAGGTTCAGATCGCCCCCGAACACCAGCGGCGCACCGTCACTCCACGCGACCGCGTACTGGGCCGCCGCGAGCGCCTCGTCCGTGGGGTCGCGCGTCGACAGGTGCACGTTCGCCACGACGAGCTCGGCGCCGCCCGGCTCCCGCAGGCGGACCAGCAGCATGCGCCGCCGCTCCGGCCGCGGGGCCGTGGTCCTGCGGGCGACCCTCGAGATCCGCCAGGACGGTCGCGCGAGCACCTGGTTGGAGCCGCCCTCGCCCGACGCTACGAGGTCGGGGTTCAGGCGCGCCAGCGCGGCGCGCGCCATATGGAGGAAGTTGCGCGAGGTGAGCGCCGAAGCGCCGCTCGCTCGCGCCGCCCCGGCGAGTGGCCGCAGCCAGCCCGGCGGGACCTCCTGAAGCAGCGCCACATCCCAGGCGAGGGTGGCGAGCCGCGCCGCGAACTCGTCGCGTAGCGGACGGTTCACCTGCTCGTGCGTCGCGCTCCGCTCCGTGATCCGCAGGAGCCGGGAGCGCCAGGTGCGGAGCGAGGGGTCGGGCGGGTCGTCGCGCCCGTGGAAGAGGTTCCAGGTGACGACGCGGACTACGATCCGAGGGTGCCGCGTCACTTCCTCACCGGCGAGGAGCTTACGAGCGATGAGCTGGATGGCGTCCTCGATCGTGCGCTCGAGCTCAAGGCCGACCGGCACGCGTCGCAGGTCCTCGCCGGGCGGTCCGTGGCGCTGATCTTCGAACGGCCATCCACCCGGACCAGGGTCTCCTTCGAGGTCGGCGTGACCGAGCTCGGCGGCCATCCGGTGGTGCTGCGCGAGGGCGAGACCCAGCTATCGCGCGGCGAGTCGCTGCGCGACTTCGCGCTGGTGCTGTCGCGCTTCGTCGCCGCCATCGGCATCCGCACCGGTCCGCACCGCACCGTGGAGGAGCTCGCCGAGCACTCAGCCGTGCCAGTCGTGAACATGCTCACCTCCGAGCACCACCCCTGCCAGGCGCTCGCCGACCTGCTCACGCTGCGCGAGCGCTTCGGCGACCTGCGCGGCCTGAAGCTCGCCTACGTCGGCGACGGCAACAACGTCGCCAACTCGCTGATGCTGCTCGGCGCAGCCGCCGGCATGGAGGTCGCCGTGGCCACGCCCGAGGAGCGGCGCCCGTCGCTGTCGGTGGACGGCGCGTCGGTCACGTTGACCAGCGATCCGGAGGCCGCAGCGGAGGGAGCTCACGCGCTCTACACCGACGTCTGGGTGAGCATGGGCGATGAGGCGAGCGCCGCCTCGCTCCGCACTTCCCTCGAGCCGTACCGCCTGGACGAGGCGCTGCTCGAGCGGGCCCGCCCCGAGGCGATCGCGCTCCACTGCCTCCCGGCGCATCCCGGCGAGGAGATCACGGCCGGGGTGCTCTACGGCGAGCGCTCGGCCGTGTGGGACCAGGCCGAGAACCGCCTGCACGCGCAGAAGGCGCTGCTCGAGCTGCTGGTCGCGTAGTTCTGCTCAGGCGCGCGCCCGGAAACCGAACCCACGCAACAGCAGCAGCGCGCTCTCGGCGAGGGAGCCGCGCGCGGGCAGAAGACCGAGCTGCACCCCCGCGTCGTAGAGGTCGTAGAACCCGCGCGCCCGGCGCACGCGCCCGTCCTTCAGCTCCAGGTAGTGGACTCCCTGGATGATCACGAAGCGCCCGCTTCCCGGTATGCCCGCGAACCTCCCGTTGTGGGTGCCGAGCAGGCGCCAGGGGACGCAGCCGAACCCGCCCTCCACAACCGCAGGGCCCGATGGCTCGATCCGCATGTCCGGGAAGGCGTCGCGGTAGCGGCCGGCGTGCAGGGCGAGCGCCTCGAGCCCCTCGAGCGGCTCGGCCGTGATCGGGTCCTCGTAGCTCACGCCCGCGGCACAGCAGGCCGCGAACGCCTCACGGTCCGCGCTCGTCCACGCCGCGCGCCAGCGGTCCGCGAAGCCCTGCACGTCGAGCGCCGACGGGCTCACGTGAGCTCTGGCACGCCCTCGGTCGGCGTCGAGGCCTCTCCGTAGAGCCGCCGCGGGATGCGGCCGGACTCGAACGCCAGCCGGCCGGCCGTGACCGCGTGGCGCATCGCGCGCGCCATCCGTGCCGGATCCTCCGCCCGCGAGACCGAGCTGGCGAGGAGCACGCCGTCGCAGCCGGCCTCCATCGCCAGCGCCGCGTCCGACGCAGTGCCGATCCCGGCATCCAGGATCACCGGCACGTCCGCCCGCTCGACGATGAGCCGCAGGTTGTACGGGTTACGGATGCCCATGCCGCTGCCGATCGGCGACCCCAGCGGCATCACCGCCGCGCAGCCGGCGTCCTCGAGGCGGCGCGCCAGGACCGGGTCGTCGTTGGCGTAGGGGAGCACGACGTACCCCTCGGCCACGAGCGTCTCGGCGGCGTCGAGCAGCTCGCTGCCCTCCGGGAGGAGCGTGCGTTCGTCGCCGATCACCTCGAGCTTGATCCAGTCTGTGTCGAAGGCCTCGCGCGAGAGCTCGGCGGTGAGGACCGCGTCGCGGGCGGTGAAGCAGCCTGCGGTGTTCGGGAGCAGCGTGCAGCCTGCCTCCTCCAGTACCTCGACAATCGAGCCGCGCGCCGACGCGTCCACGCGGCGCAGCGCCACCGTCGCGAGCTCGGCGCCCGACGCCGCCAGCGCCTCGGCCATCGACTCGAGGCTGCGGAAGCCGCCGGTGCCGAGGATGAGGCGCGAGCCGAACTCGCGCCCGGCGATCGTGAGCGGGCCGCACTCAGCCACCCTGCACCGCCTGGAGGACCTCCACGCGCTGCCCCTCGCGCAGCTCGAACTCGTCCCACTCGCCGCGGGGGACCACCTCGCCATCGACCGCCACGGCCACGCCGCGGCCTTCCGGCTCGGCGCCGCTGGCGGCCACCACGTCGAGCACGCTCGCGTCCTCGCGCACCTCACACGGTTCGCCGTTCAGGCGCACCTTCATCCGCGGCTCCCCACCACGGCCGCGGAGCTCCCCACCAGCATGCGGGTGACCATCGTCGCGGTGATCGGCGCGAGCAGCACGCCGCTGCGGTGATGTCCCGTCGCCCACACGAGGCCCTCCGGCCCGGCGGCTGCGATCACCGGCCGGTTGTCGGGCGTGCCCGGCCGCAGCCCGGCGCTCGCCTCCACCAGCTCCCGCTCCTCGATGTCGGGGAGGACCTCCCAGGCCGCCTCGAGCAGCCGGTGGACCCCGCCGGCGGTGACGGTCGCGTCGAATCCGCGCTCCTCCATCGTGGCCCCGACAACGATCTCGCCGCCCGGCCGGCAGACCACGTAGCAGCGCGGCGTACGGATGATGCGCTTGGCGAGCGCCGCCCCGCGCAGACGGACGATCTGGCCCTTCACCGGCCGCACCTTCGGCGCCGCGTCGTGCAGGGACCCGCTCCACGGTCCGGCCGCGACCAGTACCCGCGCCGCGCGCACCGGCCCGCGTGAAGTGACGAGGCCGGTCACCCGCCCGGCGGACTCCTCCACGCGCTCCACCTCGCAGCCGGTCGCCACCTCGACGCCCTCCTGATCGAGGACCGCGACCAGCGCGCGCACGACCGCGCGCGGATCGACCGCCGCCTCATTCGGTGCGAGCACGCCGCCGCCCACCCGGGGCGAGAGGCCCGGCTCCAGGCGGCGGCAGTCCCGGCCCGTGACCCAGCGGGCGTCGAGTCCGAGCGAACGCTGGAGCTCGTTGAGCCGGCGGAGCTCTCCCACGTCGTCGCGGTCCGCCGCAACGAACAGCGCGCCGGTCTCCGCGTAGTCGATGTCCAGGCCGGAGCGCTCGGAGAGCTCCGCGGCGAAGCCGGGCCACTCGGCGCGGCCGGCCATGTTGAGCCGCAGCAGCTCCTGCTCGCCGAAGACGGCCTCGGTTACCGGCGCGAGCATGCCCGCTGCCGCCGCCGACGCCGCACCGCCCGGCTCGTCGCGCTCCACGACAAGCACCGAGAGCCCCGCCTGGGCGGCGCGCCAGGCGCAGGCGAGTCCGACGATCCCCGCGCCAACGACGACGACGTCGCGTTCGCGCGTGTTCGCCATGTCGCTCACCGCCTCAAACCTCCTGGCGAGGGCGCGCCGATCGATTTGCCTACGCCGGCATTACCCGGATCAGGTTCAACGGTCGGCGGCGCCCAGCCGCCCTCTCAGCCCGGTCCGTCCGAGCTCCCGTATGCGATCTAAGGATAGGCCCTCGAGCGCAGCGCCCGCCGTCCTCAGTAGCGGTCCCGCGGGGGCGGGGGCGGCGGAGCCTCGTAGTAGTCGCGATCCCGGCGCCGGGTCCCGCCCGACCAGGCGAACGTGTAGATCAGCGACAGGATCAGCCCAAGGATCCCGACGAGCATCAGGATCGTCCCGACGGTCTGGAGGTCGATCCCGGACACGTGTGCGGTGACCGCGTACTTGAGGATCGCCCCCACCGCGATCAGCACGATTGACGTTCCGATGGTCATGGGCCTCCGGCGCAGAATACCCGGGGGCGGAGGATTGGAACTTCGTTAAGACGGGTAGCAGGCGCAACAACCCGCGGGCCGCGTTGTTATGTTCGCCGCGGCCCGGGTCTCTCGACATACCCCGGGGCAACCCTCCGCCCGCGTCCACGGCCGCCGTCCTTCTTGCCTCTCGAGCCACCCCTGATGAAGCCCTTGCACGTCCTCAAGACCGTTCCAGCCGCGCTCCTGGCGGGGGTGGCGCTGCTCGCCCCCGCGCACGCCGGAGCGAGCACCTCGCAGGTCACGATCATGGAGGACGACGCGCAGACCGTGGTGGTCAGCGACGCCCACCGCGCCAAGTACCTGAACGAGATGAAGTCGCTCGGCGCGGACGTGGTGAAGGTGCGGGTCAGGTGGCGGGACATCGCGCCGAAGCCCACGAAGAAGCACAGGCCGCACGGCTTCAACGGCGCGAACCCGAACGACTACCCGACGGTCAACTGGAACCAGTACGACGCCGTCGTGCGGGCGATCGTCGCGCGTGGCATGCAGCCGTACCTGTCGCTCGCCGGCCCCGCCCCCCGTTGGGCCAGCGGCCGCAGCGACGTGGAGCGGCCCAAGGCGAAGGAGTTCAAGCGCTTCGCGAAGGCCGTGGGCACCCGCTACTCCGGCTCGTTCAAGCGCGGGGGAATCACCCTCCCGCGCGTGATCATCTGGTCGGTCTGGAACGAGGCCAACCTGGTGAGCTGGCTCGCGCCGCAGTACGTGGGCGGCAGGCTCGAGGCGCCGCGCATCTATCGCGGCCTCGTGCTCGCCGCGCACTCCGGCCTCGCGGCTTCCGGGCACGCTGGGGACAAGTTCCTGTTCGGCGAGCTCCTGCCATTCGCGCGCCCCGGCCAGGAGCGCGTCCGGATCCGGCCGATCGCCTTCCTCCGCGAGATGGCTTGCGTGGACAGCCACTACCACCCGTACTCCGGCAGGACCGCGAAGGAGCATGGCTGCGACAGGTTCAAACCGCTCCCCGGCACCGGCTTCGCGTACCACCCATACACATACGCGGGCGGTCCGGACGTTCACGCGCCCAACTCGGATGAGGCCTCGATCGGCGACCTCGGCCGCGTGTTCAGTGCCCTCGACAGGCTCTCAAACGAGCATCGCTTCAAGGTCCACCGGCTGCCGGTCTGGGTCACCGAGTTCGGCTTCCAGTCCGATCCGCCCGATCAGTACGCGGCGCCCCTCAAGAGGATCCCGGGCTACATGGGCGAGGCCGAGTGGCTCGCCTACCGCAATCCGCGCGTGGCCTCGTACTCGCAATATCCGCTGGTGGACGACCCAGGGCAGAGCGGCGGGTTCCAGTCGGGCCTGCGACGGCACAGCGGCAAGAAGAAGCCGCACGTGTACCCGGCGTTCAGACTTCCGCTCTTCGTGCAGGAGCGTTCGGGCAAGGTCGTCGAGGTGTTCGGCGGCGTCCGCACCGGGACTCCCGGCGAGCTCGTCACGATCCAGTCGCGGCTCGGCAGCGGCAAGTGGGGGGCGCTGCCCGGCGGCACGGTCGCCCTCAACTCCGAGGGCTACTTCGACCGCGTCTTCACGATCTCCGGCGCCAGCAAGCGCCGCTACCGGTTCGTCTTCCCGGGCGGGAAGAGCCGCACAGCGAACGTTCATCACTAGTGGCCTGAGGCGCCCCGCGGGCGCTCTGTCAGGATCAATCGCGTGATCGATCGCGGCGATGTGTGCGCGCGGCTCGAGGCCGCCCGCGTGTACCTGGTGCTCGAGGTGGCGGCCGCCGATGTGGTGGCGCCGGCCCTGCGCGGTGGCGCCGACATGGTTCAGCTCCGCGACAAGACGGCGCCCGACACGGCAGTGGTCTCCGCCGGATGCGAGCTGCGCGAGCTCTGCCACCGGCACGGCGCCCTCTTCCTCGTGAACGACCGGCCCGACCTGGCGCTCGAGTGCGGCGCGGACGGCGTGCACCTCGGGCAGGACGACGCGCCCGTGGAGGAGGTTCGCGCGGAGGTGGGCGATGCCCTCGCCATCGGCCTGTCCACGCACTCGGCGGAGCAGATCGCCGCGGCGGAGGAGTCGAGCGCCGACTACTACGCGGTTGGGCCCGTGCACGAGACACCCACGAAGCCCGGCCGGCCGGCGGTCGGGTTGGAGCTGGTGCGCCACGCCGGCTCGGTCGCGTCGAAGCCGTGGTTCGCGATCGGCGGGATCGACCCCGGGAACGTCGCCCAGGTCGCCGCCGCCGGGGCGCGCCGGGTCGTGGTCGTGCGCGCGATACGCGACGCCGCCGATCCGGCCATGGCGGCGCACGCGCTCCGCACCGCGCTGGAGCAGGAGGCCGCGATTGGGCCGGCGCGCTAGGCGGCGCGAGCACCGGGCGCGGCGCCCACCACCGGCGCGCCCGCAGCCCGCGGCACGCGGGTCGCGCTCGGAGGCCAAGGACGCCGCCGCTCGCGCGGCGCTGAAGCCGCTGCGCGAGGGCGAGCGCCCGGGGGCCGTGACCGTGGCGGCGCTGCTCGCCACGGGGCTCGCGGTGGCCAACATCGTCGCCTTCCTGGCCGGCGCCAAGATCGGCGGGAAGCGGCCCGCCACAGCCGGCGTCCTGAGCTACTCGGCGCTGATGGGCATCGCGGCCGCGGGCATGTGGCGCGGCCGCTACTGGGCCGTGCTCGGGATGCAGGCGGTGCTGGTGATCGCGATGCTGTTCTTCTCGCTGCTCGCGCTGAAGGCGAGCAACCTCACCACCGTCCTCATCTGCATGGCGGTCCTGGCTCCGTGCGGCGCGCTGTTCTGGTTCCTGGTCAAGGCGCTCGCGAGGATCCAGATGCCGGAGCGTCGGCCGCGTTGAGCTCCGAGCGCGGGCGAGACGGGTTCTCGACGGTGCAGAGGGTGCGCTTCGGCGACCTCGACGCGATGCAGCACATGAACAACGTCGAGTTCCTGCGTTTCTTCGAGACCGCTCGGATCGACTGGTTCAGCCACGCGCTCCCGGGCCACGCTCCCGGCAGCCGCCGGGCGTTCGGATTCATCTTCGCGGAGTGCCACATCGCGTATCGCGCGCCGGCGTTCTTCGGGGACGAGATCCGCACCTGGATCCGCCCGCTCGAGATGAAGCGCTCCAGCCTCCGGCTGGGGTTCGAGATGCGGGTCGAGGCCGACGACCGGCTGGTGGCGGACGGCTGGGGGACGCTGGTCGGATACGACTACGGCGCCGGCGAGCCGCGCCCGCTGCCCGACGAAGTCCGCGACCGGATCGCACCACTGCTTGGATAGCCTGCCCGGCGGCATGGCGGATACGAGCTACGACTGCGTGGTCATCGGCTCCGGGCCCGGTGGCTACGTCGCCGCCATCCGCTCCGCGCAGCTGGGAATGCGCACCGCGATCGCCGAGAAGGACAGGATCGGCGGCCGCTGCCTGAACGTGGCGTGCATACCGGCCAAGGCAGTTCTGCGCGCCGCCGACGTGATGACCGAGGTCCAGCACGGCGGCGACTTCGGCATCCAGGTGGACGGGGTGTCGGTGGACTTCGCAGGCGTCGCGGCCCACCGCGACAACGTCATCAAGACGCTCACCGGGGGCGTGGGCGGGCTGATGAAGAAGAACAAGGTCGACGTGATCGAGGGGCACGCCGCCCTCACCGAGGACGCGAACGTGCGGATCGGCGCGGCCAAGGACGGAACGGAGATCGAGGCGCGGAACGTGGTGCTGGCCACCGGCTCGGTGCCCAAGCCCATACTCGGCCTGACCTTCGGAGGCCGGGTGCTCGGCACGGAGACGGCGTGGGCGCTCCAGGAGCTGCCCGGCTCCCTGGCCGTGATCGGCGCGGGGGCATCGGGGACCGAGGTGGCGTCCGCGTTCGGGCGGCTCGGCACCGAGGTCGTGCTTCTGGAGGCGCTGGACCGGATCCTGCCCCTCGAGGACGAGGAGATCGCGAAGGCCTGCGCGCGCGAGATCCGCAAGCAGAACGTGGAGATAGTGACCGGCGCGAACATCGAGGCCGCCGAGGCCGGGGACGACGGCGTGACGCTGCGCTACGGGGGCGACGAGCGGAAGTTCGACTACGTCTGCCTCGCCGCCGGCCGGGGCCCGGACTTCGAGGGGCTGGGCCTGGAGGAGGCGGGGATCAAGACGGACGAGCAGGGCCTCGTGCAGGTGGACGGCGCGATGCGCACCTCGCGCGAGGGGGTGTTCGCCATCGGCGACATCGTGCCCGGCCCTGCCCTGGCGCACAAGGCGTCGGACGAGGGCGTCATCGCGGTGGAGGCGGCGGCCGGCCAGGAGACCCACCCGATCGACTACCGCTTCGTGCCGGCGGCGACCTTCTGCCACCCCCAGGTGGCGAGCTTCGGCCTCACCGAGAAGGCGGCCAGGGATGAGGGCCGGGACGTGGTGGTGGGCAAGATCCCCGTGGGAGCGGTTGGGGCGCCGCTCGTGTACGGCGACCGCGTGGGCATGATCAAGCTGATAGGCGATCGCGAGTACGGGGAGCTCATCGGCGGCCACATCGTCTGCGCAAAGGCCGCCGACCTGATCCAGGAGCTCGTGAACTCGCAGGCGCTCGAGGGCGGTTACGGCGAGGTCGCGCGCACCATCCACCCGCACCCGACGTTCGCCGAGGCCGTGATGGAGGCAGCCCGAGCCGCGGACGGCTGGTTGATCCACGGATAGCGCGGCGGACCGCTCCCTCTTCCTCTACGACGTGGGCTCGCCGTGGTCCTGGTTGGCCGGCGAGGCGATTGGCGGGCGGGCCGAGTGGCTGCCCGTGCACCTGCCTTCGGGCGACGTCGACAGGGCCGCTGTGAAGGCCTGCGCCGCGTCGCTCGGTCAGCCGCGGCTGCGGTGGCCCGAGCCCTTCCCGTTCGACTCGCGGCTGGCGATGCTCGGAGCCACGTTCGCGAAGGAGACCGGGCGCGCGGTGGCGTTCTCGCTGGCGGCGATGCGGCAGGCATTCCTCGCGGGACGGGACCTCGGGCAGATGGACAACGTCCTCATCGCCGCCGCGGCGTGTGAGCTGCATCCCCGGGCGGTCGTCAAGGGGGTCGAGAGCCGGCGCATTTCGGACGCTCTGGAGGCGGCGGCTGCGCGAGCTGCGGCCCTCGGCGTGCAGGTTGTCCCCGCGATCGTGGTCGGGGGACAAACGTGGACAGGAACAGAGGCAATAACGGCGGCGGGATCGGCCTGACTGCCCTCCGGTTCGCGCGCCGCTGTGTCACCTAGAGGGGCCATAGGCCCCCTTAGTCGACACAGCGCTGCCGCACGCCATCCTCGCGATCGCAAATAGCGAGCGTCCGGGCCGGGCGCGAGCATTCGGGCATGCGTCGCGTCGCCGCATTGCTCGTCGCGCCCGCGCGCGCGCTGATCAGGCTTCTCGTCGCGGTCTTCGCCCTGCTCAGCGCCCGGAGCACCTCCGGTGAGGGAGTAACGTCAGGTTCGATGGAGGTGGAGGACAGGACCAGGGCCGCCGAGCCGGACGGAACAGACGGCGGCGGCCGGACCGAGGGCGCCCCACGGCGGCCGCCCGAGGACGTCGGCTCTGCGCGCTCGCTCCCCGACGCCGACACCACGCGCCGGATCCTGGAGCGGATGATGCTCATCCGGCGGTTCGAGGAGCGCGCCGGGGAGATGTACGCGAAGGCGAAGATCGGCGGCTTCCTCCACCTCTGCATCGGCGAGGAGGCCACGATCGTGGGCGCCGTCGACGCGATCCGCGACGGCGACTACCTGCTCTCGACCTACCGGGAGCACGGCCAGGCCATCGCCCGCGGCACGTCACCGAACGCCGTGATGGCCGAGCTGTTCGGGCGCGTGGACGGCTGCTCCAAGGGGCGGGGCGGCTCGATGCACCTCTTCGACTACGAACGCCGCTTCCTCGGCGGCTACGGGATCGTGGGCGGGAACCTGCCGCTGGCAGCGGGCGTCGCCCTCGCCTGCGATTACCGAGAGACCGAGGACGCCGTGCTGTGCATGCTTGGCGACGGCGCGAGCAACCAGGGCACCTTCGGCGAGACCATGAATCTCGCCGCCCTGTGGCAACTGCCGGTCGTCTTCCTCGTGGTCAACAACCAGTTCGGGATGGGCACGGCGCTGGAGCGCCACTCCGCGGTCACGGACCTGTCCAAGAAGTCCGCCGGCTTCGGCGTCCCCGGGTCGCGCTGCAACGGGATGGACGTGCTCGACGTGCACGCCTGCGTGACCGAGGCGCTCCGCTGCGCGCGCGAGGAGCGCAGGCCGCAGC
>VAWV01000140.1 GCA_005883295.1 Actinomycetota bacterium | reverse complement strand
CCCCGCCTGCTCGAGGCGGGCGGCGGCGCGTACGTGGGCGTCTCGGCGCGGCCGGCGCTGCGGCCCTTCCGCGGCGCCTCCGCGTACGTCACGGCCAAGGCGGCCGTGCTCGCGTTCGTCAAGGCCCTGGATGCCGACTACGGCGCCGACGGCATCCGCTGCAACGCCATCCTCCCGAGCGTGATCGACACGCCCGCGAACCGCGCCGCCACGCCGGACGCGGACTTCTCGAAATGGGTCCCGCCGGACGAGATCGGGCGCGTGGTGCGGTTCCTGGTCTCGGAAGAGTCTGCGCCGACGAGTGGCGCGGGAATTCCGGTTTACGGGCGGGCCTGAGGCAGGCCGTATAAAACGCGACGGGCCGCCCGAGGGGGACGGCCCGTCACGCGCGCAGCCATGCGCCTAATTGCCCTTGTGCCATTCGTGGCGGACAAGCTTCTCCCCCTGCCAGATCGGCGAGCGTAGCGACATCCTCCGGCAGCGTCGACCCGCCCCGGAGACTGGCGCGGAGGCACAGATCGTCGGCCGTCAGCGTCCGGACGACCCGGCGAGCCAGCTCTGGAGGAACGGGAGGGGGTCGATCGGGTGCCCGCCGCCCTGCCAGTGCCCGTCCCAGACCTCGAAGTGGAGGTGCGGACCCTGGGCGTCGCCGGTGTGCCCCACGTGGCCGATCAGCTGGCCCGCCTTGACGTGATCGCCGGGCGCCGCGAGCGCGGTCTCGTGGAAGTGCATGTAGACGTAGTCGTAGCCGTCGCTGCCGCGGATCACGACGTAGTTGCCGGCGCCGCCGGCCTGATAGGAGCGCCAGTGGACCGTTCCCGCCGACACCGACACGACCGGCGTGTTCTCGGCAGCGAGCACGTCCTGGCCCTGGTGGGTGTGGTTGCCCCGCGGCGCACCGAAGCGGGCGCCCGGCCCGCCGAAGCTGAACGGGCCTTCCACGGGGAAGACGTGGACGCTCGCGGGCGGTGGAGGCGGAGGCTGAGGCGGCGGGTCGGGTGGCGGTGGATCCGACGGCGGGGGGTTCGAGCCGCCCGGAACTGGGGGTCCCTGCCCGCCTGTCGACGGGGGGTTGTCCTTCAGCATCGCGAGCGCTGCATCCTTCAGGATCATCGCGGCCTCGCGGCGGCCGACGATCCCGTCGACGGTCATCTGGTGGCTCCGCTCGTAGCCGCGCACGGCGCCGTCCGTCTGCGGTCCGAAGTCCCCGTCGACGGAGATCCGGTAGCCGAGCTCCCGGAGCGCGCGCTGAAGCTGCTTCACGTCGCCGCCGTGGCTTCCGGTGCGAATCTGGCGCGTGCCGAGCTTGGCGGCATCGGCCGCCGGCGCGGAGGTGAGCAATAGCGCCGTCGCCAGCGCGATGAGGAGGGTGGATCGGCGCATGGAGGAACCCCGAGGGGGGTCCGATCGGTGGGACGGTCGTGACGCTCAAGTGGAGCCCCGCTTGGCCGGACGTTTGTCCAGAGGGCCCTCTTCTCGGGTTCGGCCGGGGTCAGGGCGTGGGCCGGCCGAACGAGACCTCGAGCCGTGCGCCCCCGCGCGGGTCGTTGGCCGCCTCGGCGTGTCCCCCGTGTGCCTCCACCGCCTGGCGCACGATGGCGAGCCCGAGCCCCGACCCGGGCTGGCGGCGCGCGTCGTCGGCGCGGTAGAAGCGGTCGAAGACGTGCGGTAGGTCGCGGTCCTTGAACCCCGGGCCCTGGTCGCGGACCGAGAGCACTCCCTCGCGGAGCGTCACCTCGATCTCCCCGTCCGGCGGGCTCCACTTGATGGCGTTGTCGAGCAGGTTGGTCACGGCGCGCTCGACCTGCTCCGGGGATGCGGTCACGAGAGTCGGCTCGAGCTTCTGCGTGAAGCGGACGGCGGGGGCGCGCCGGCGCGCGCTGTGCAGGGCGCTCTCGACGATCTGGTCGAGCGCCACGTCGTCGGCCATGGCCGGAGTACCGGCTCCGCGCGCCAGCTCGACCACATCCGCGACGAGCGCGGTGAGGCTGTCGAGCTCCTCGATGATGTCCGCCCGCAGGCCCTCCCTGTCCTCCGGCGACAGCCGGTCGGCCTGCTCGAGCGTCTGGATGTTCGCGCGCAGCGTGGCGATCGGGGTGCGCAGCTCGTGTGACGCGTCGGCAACGAGGTGGCGCTGCGCCTGCACCGACCGCTCGAGCGCGTCGAGGGTCGCGTTGAAACTGCCCGCCAGGCGAGCCAGCTCGTCGCGGCCCCTCACCTCGAGCCGGTGCGAGGGATCCGGGTCGGCCGTCAGCGCTTCGGTCCGGCGGGTGAAGCGCGACACCGGCGCAAGCGCCGCCCGCGCGACCAGCATCCCCAGGATCGCGGCCACGGCGATCCCGCCAAGGCCCACCACGATCAGCACCACCAGCAGCCGGTCGAGCGAGCGGTCGACCTCTGTCAGAGGGCGAGCCACCTGGACCGCGCCGCCGTCGGCGTCCGTGGTGGCGAACACGCGCAGGTGGATGCCGTCGACGGTCGCGTCCCTGAAGAACGGCGGTCCGCCGTTCCGCGCCAGCTTCCGCGTCGCATTGTCGACGGGGAGCGCGCGTGACTCGTCGGGCGGGCGCCGCACCGTCCCATTGGGTTCGACGATCTGCACGTAGCCGGACGGCCCCCCGAACCGGCCGGGCGCGACCTTGGGTGGCACCCCGTCCCCGTCGTGCGGAGGTCTTCGAACCGGGCCCGGCCGCGGGCCACCGGGGAGCGGAGGTGCCAGCCGCCGGGTGGCGAAACCGCGCGCCACATCCCTGAGCGATCGGTCCACCTGCCCGCGCAGCTCGGACCGGTCCGCCACGTAGGAGGCGACGGCGATCGCGATCACGACGCCGGCCACGGCGAGCCCCGCGACCGCGCCGATCCGTGCTCTCAGGCTCATGGCTCGCGGAGCACGTAGCCGACGCCCCGCACGTTGTGGATGACGTCGGGGGCGTTCAGCTCCGCCAGCTTGCGCCGCAGGTAGCCGATGTAGACGCGCAGCGCGTTGGACGAGGGGCCGAAGTCGTAGCCCCACACGCGCTCGTAGATCAGGCCGTGCGGAAGGACCCGCCGCGGGTTGAGCATCAGGAGCTCGAGCAGCTGGTACTCCGTCCGGGTGAGCTCGACCAGCTGCTCGCCGGCACGCACGCCGTGGCGGTCAGGGTCGAGCTTCAAGTCGCCGAAGCTGAGCTGACCGTCGCCGGGGCTCTCGCTGCTCCGCCGGAGCAGCGCGCGCAGCCGCGCCTTCAGCTCCTCCACGTCGAACGGCTTCACCAGGTAGTCGTCGGCGCCGGCGTCGAGGCCCGCGATCCGGTCGTCCACCGCGTCGCGCGCGGTCAGCATCAGGATCGGCGTGCGGTCCCCGTCCAAGCGAAGCCGGCGGCACACCTGGAGCCCGTCGACGTCCGGCATGAGCACGTCCAGCACTATCGCGTCGGGGCGCGACTCCGCGACCTGAGCGAGACCCTCGTAGCCGCCGTCGGCGAGCCGGACCTCGTATCCGCCGAGGGTGAGGGCCCGCCGAAGCGCGTCGCGCAGCGCGCGATCGTCGTCGACGACGAGTATCCGCATGGGGCGATTATCGGCCGGGCTCGTAAGCGGAACGTAGGTCGAGTTTCTTACACGTTCCATACGCATCCCTGAAGGTGCTCTCACTCTCGTCGTGTGGACTCGCGGTGTGCCCATCGCGACGCGACATCGAGCCGGAGACCTCCCGCGCCAGCTCCGTTCATTCGTGGCCGTCGGCATCGCCTGCACCGCAGCGTTCGCGCTTCTCTATGCGGGGCTGCGGGACGCCGGCCTGCCGTCGCTGGCCGCGAATGCGCTCGCTCTGGCGGCGACGATGGGCATCAACTTCACCGCCAACCGGCGTCTCACGTTCGCCGCCAGCAACGGCGACCTGCGGCGCCAGCTCGCGAGCTACACGCTCGCCTACCTGCTGGGACTGGCCGCGTCGAGCGCCGCGCTCACCACGCTGCTCGCGCTGCTGGGCCATCCCCGCGGGCCCCTCGATACGGCGGCGGCCGTCGCCGCGGGATTCGTGGCGACGGCCGTGCGCTTCGTCCTCCTGCGCGCCTGGGTCTTCGCCGAGCAGCCGAGGACCGCGTGAACGGCGCGGTCGCCGCGGCGCTGGCCCGGCCTCAGCGCGCGGTCCTCGGGCGCATAGCGCCGCGCCATCTGGCCCTCGGGGCCATCCTCGCCGGCTCGGCGGTCCTGAACGTCAACCGGCTCGCGCAGAATGGCTACGCGAACACCTACTACTCGGCGGCCGTCAAGTCGATGCTCGGTTCGCTCCACAACTTCTTCTTCGTGGCGTACGACCCGGGCGGGCTCGTGAGCGTCGACAAGCCGCCGCTCGCCCTCTGGGCGCAGGCCATCAGCGCGAAGGTCTTCGGCTTCGGCCCGATGAGCCTCCTGCTGCCGAGCGCGATCGCGGGCGTGCTCGCGGTGGCGGCCCTGTACAGGATCGTGGCGCCCCGTTTCGGCACGGTCGCCGGCCTTCTGAGCGCGGCCGCGCTCGCAGGGTTCCCGTCGCTCGTGGCCGTGGCCCGCGACAACAACCCCGACGCGATCCTCGTCCTGCTGATGGTCCTGGCGTGCGGAGCGGCGCTCAGGGCGGTGGAGACCGGGCGCCTGCGAAGCCTGGTCTGGTGCGCGGTCCTTGTCGGACTCGCCTTCAACACGAAGATGCTGGCGGCGTACCTGGTGGTGCCGGGCATCGCGGTCGCGTACGTCGTGTGCGCCCCGGGCTCGGTCCGCCGGCGGCTGGTGCATCTGACCGCGGCAGGGCTGGTGATGGTCGTCGTCTCCGGTGTCTGGATCACCGCGGTTGACCTGACCCCGGCCTCCGCGCGGCCCTGGGTCGGCAGCACCCGTGACAACTCGGAGCTCGGGCTCGCGCTCAACTACAACGGGCTCGGCCGCGTCGCTGGGCAGCAGGGCGGACCGGGGCGGACCGGCCGACCCTACGGCGGCTTCGGGCCGCTGGCCGGCGGGCGCGCAGCAGGCGGTCCGCTGCCGCCGCCCGGCGCCGCTCCGCCGCAGCAGCCGCCCGCCGGCGGCCCCCCGCCAGGCCTCCGCGGTGGGCCGCCCGGCGGTCCCGGCGGGTCGCGGAACGGGGCCTTCGGCGGCCCCACGGGCCCGCTGCGGCTGTTCAGCGACAGCCTCGGCGGCCAGGGCGCATGGCTAATCCCGTTCGCCCTGCTCGGAGCCGGCGGCATCGCCCTCACGGCCAGGCGAAGGCGCGATCCCCGGTTCGCGGCCCTCATCGTGCTCGGCGGCTGGTTCCTCACGGAGGCGGTCATCCTGAGCGTCTCCGGCGGGATCGTGCACCCGTACTACGTCTCGGCAATGGGGCCGGGCCTGGCGGCGATGGTCGGGGCCGGGGCGGTGGCGCTCGCAGGGCTCGCGCGGCGCTCCGGGCGCGGAATCGCCCTGACCGCGGTCGCCATCGGCGCGACCGTGGCGGTCGAGATCGTCCTGATCGGTCAGCAGCGCTATATGAGCTGGTTCGTGCCGGTGCTCGTGGCGGGCGGCGCCGCCGCGATCGCTCTCATCGTGGTGCGCCGGCACCTGGCCCGGGCCGCCGTGATCGGTGCGGTCGGCCTGCTGCTCGTCACGCCGGTCGCATTCGCCTCGACCACATGGAGCTCACCGGTCAGCGGAATCTTCCCCGCGGCCGGCAAGAGCCAGCAACCGGGACCGCCCGGCCTCGGTGGCCGCACGAGGTCCGGCCCCGCGGGCGGCCCCTTCGGCCAGCGCGCGCCGGCCGGGCTCGAGCGATTCCTGCGGACCCACCCCTCGGGCAGCCGCTTCCAGCTGCTCACGCAGAGCTCGATGAGCGCGAGCTCGCTCATCCTCGACGGGTTCAAGGTCGGTTCGATGGGTGGGTTCAACGGGGATGATCCGGCGCTCAGCGCGAAGGGGCTCGCCAGGCTGGTGGCACGCGGCGAAGCCCGCTACGTGGAGGTCGGCGGCGCGTTCCCGGGCCGCCGAGCCAACTCCGCGACCGCGGCGGTGCAGCGTTACTGCACGAGGGTCCCAAGCGCCGACTGGCAGAGCAGCAGGAGCGGCCCTGGCGGCTTCAGCCCGTTCGGCCAAAGCACCTTGTACGACTGCGCCGGCCACGCCGCGCAGCTCGCGGCCTAGTCCGACCGCGGCAGCTCGACCGTGAAGCGGCCCCCGGGAGCCGCCTCGGCCATCACCTCGCCGCCCACCTGGCGGGCGAGGCGGCGGGCCAGGGCGAGGCCCAATCCGGCTCCCGGGGAGCCGTCGCCCGCGGCTTGCCCGCGCTCCCCGGGCTGGAAGATCCTCCGGATCTCGTCCGGCGTTACGCCCGGGCCGTCATCCACCACATGGATCACGGCGCGGCGGCCGTCCTCCTCCACGTCGACCGTCACAGCGCCGGACGCGTAGCGGCAGCCGTTCTCGATCAGCGGGAAGAGGATCCGCTCGACCACGTCCTCGTCGGCGGCCACCTTGATCGGATCATCCGAGCCGTTCACGGTGAGCGTGACGCCCCGCTGCGCCGACAGCTCCCTACACGTGTCGGCGGCCACGGCTGCCGCCCGGACGGCATCGCAGGTCCGGTGCCCGCCCTCGGCCTCGGCTCGCGCAGCGACGAGGAGCGTGTCCACCACCGCGGACATTCGCTCGGCGCTGCTCAACACGGTCGCGAGCGCGTCGCGGTAGGCGGCCGGGGTGCGCCTTCGACGGAGCGCGATCTCCGCCTCCGCGCGGATCTTGGCGAGCGGCGTGCGCAGCTCGTGCGATATCTCCGCGGAGAACCGCTGCTCGTGGCGCATCGCCGCGGACTGGCGTTCGAGCAGGCCGTCGAGGGTGGCCGCGAGCTGGGTGAGCTCGTCGCGCGGGTCTCCGAGGGAGAAACGCCGGTCCAGGTCCGCCTCGCTCCACTTCGCGGCCTGCGCGGTCATGTGGCTGACGGGGCGCAGCGCGCGCGCCACGGCCCAGCGGGCCATGAACAGCACGACGGCCAGCACGCCGGCGCACAGGATCAGCGACGCGATCAGCGCGGTGCGGCGGGTCTGCTCGTAGGGCTCCATGGAGATGGCGGCGACGACGGTGCCGAGCCGGGCGCCGCGCAGCTCCACGGGAACCGCCAGCAGCCGCATGTCGGGAGCGGTCAGCTCGACCCTCCTGCTCGCGCCGCCGACCAGGCGTACCACCGCACGCTGCACGGCCGCGGGCGAGC
>VAWV01000202.1 GCA_005883295.1 Actinomycetota bacterium | reverse complement strand
TCCTCACCCGCGTCATGTGAACGCCTTGATTGCGAAGCTCACAGCGATCGCCGTCGCCATGAATGTTCCGGTGGCCGTGAGGCTCGCGCGTGAGCCCGTCGCGCAGCCGCCCAGGCCGTTGCCCGAGGTGCACCCGCCGGCCGTCTTGGCGCCGTAGCCGATCGCGACACCGGCCACCACCAGCACGACTGCCACGAGGCCTCCGTCGAGGTTGCGGGTAAGCCAGCCGAACCCGTGGCGAAACGTGGGCGCCCCGGCGAGGAGCCGGAACAGCAAGCCGCCCCCGACCACGCCCACCACGAACCAGGCCTTCCAGCCGAGCGCGGAGCGCCGCCCCGTGACCCGCTCGACGAAGTCGGCGAACCCGCCGACAACGCCGACGCGCTCGTTCAGGACCACGAACGCGGCGATCACGACCACGCCTAGCAGGAGACCGAGCACGAACGGGTCTGGGCGGTGCAGAAGCGTCATGGAAGGGCTCTACAGAAGTCGACGAACTTGGCGGTATCGCGCATTGGCGGCCCGTGCCCGAAGCATACGAGCGCGGGTTCGAGCTCCCCGAGGCGCTTCGCCGACTTGCGGTTGAGCGCCGGATCGGGAGTGAATATCCCGACCGGCTCGTGCAGTCCCGGCACTCCGGTGAGCAGGTGCATCCCGTTCAGCACGTCGCCGCAGATCAGCGTGCGGTCCGACTCGCGCCAGTAGCAGACGTGACCGGCCGAATGCCCGGGCGTGTGGATGACCGTGAAGCCGGCGACCTCGTCGCCCTCCTGAAGCCGCCTGTCCACCGGGTGCCCCGGCCCGGGCCAGACCTTTCCGATCAGGGTGTTGAGCCAGTGCTTGGGCTGGCGCGACATGATGTCGCCGGTCTCGGCCGCGTCGGCGTCGGCCTCGCCCACCCAGAACGGGATCCCGAGCTTCTGGCAGATCTCACGACTGGCGCCCTGGTGGTCGGGGTGCGCGTGGGTGAGCGCGTGCGCGGTCACCTCGCGACCCTCAAGCTGGCGCAGGATCCGGCGGCCGGCGTGCCGCGTGGCGGCATCCACCACGACGTTCCCCATCAGGTACACGTTGATCGCGTTCGGAGGGAAGCCCCGGAGCAGGTACAGCTCGTCGGTGATCTGCTTCACGCCCCGCAGCCTAGACCACTGATTTCCACGACCCCGCGCGCGCGGAATGCGAGAAACTGCCGCCATGCGCAGAGCCGCGATCCTCGCGATCGGCGCGCTTCTCGGAGCCGCCCTCTGGTGGCGCCGCAACCCGTCGGCCATGCCCTACTGGCAGCGCTTCTTCGTCGAGCTACCGCACCCAGGTATCACGCGCGAGAGACTGGTGGAGGTCCTGGAGCCACGCCCGAGGGAGCGGCTGCTCGAGGTCGGCCCGGGCACCGGCTACTACGCGCTCACGGTCGCCGAGCGGCTCGACGGCGGACGGCTCGAGGTCTACGACCTACAGAAGGAGATGGTGGACCACGTGATGAGGCGGACGGCGGAGCGCGGACTGACCAACGTGACCGGCTGGACGGGCGACGCACAGCAGATGCTGTTCGAGGACAACCGCTTCGACGGCGCGTACCTGACCGTCGTGCTGGGAGAGATCCCGAACCAGGACCTCGCACTCGAGGAGCTGGCGCGTGTCGTGAAGCCCGGCGGGCGCGTGGTGGTCGGGGAGATCGCGCTGGATCCCCACTTCGTGAGCTTCGGCTCGCTGCGCGAGCGGGCGGAGCGCGCCGGGCTCGAGTTCGAGCGCCGCCTGGGCGGCGGCTTCGCCTACTTCGCGCGTTTCCGCGTGCGCGCCGCGGCCTGAACCACCGGCGCCTCGACGGGCCGAAGCCCCTGGGTCTCGACCTCCGAGAGCGCCTCCGCGATCGGACGCGGCTGGCCCACCTTGTGGCCCTGCGCGTAGCCGACCCCGAGCTGCCGCAGCATCTCCAGTGTCTCGTCGTCGGACGCGAACACCGCGATCGTCTCGGCTCCGGTCCCGCGCGCGACGTCCACGAGGGCCTTCACGACCAGCTGCGCGGTGCGGCTCTCCGACAGAGACACGATCAGGTCGCCGTCGATCTTCAGGTAGTCCACCGGCATGTCCTTCAGGAAGCGGAAGGAGCCGAAGCTCGTGCCGAAGTCGTCGAGTGCGAAACCGCACCCGATGGCGCGCACGTGCTTCGCGAGGGAGCGGGCGCCCTCGGGATCCGCGATCGCGATGTCCTCGGTCACCTCGAGGACCAGGCGTCCGGGATCGATCCGCGTGGTCGCCAGCTCGCGCTCGACGGTGGGCATGAGCGACACGTCGTGAAGCGCCTCGTTGGAGAGGTTCACCTCCAGGCAGACCTCGCGTCCGATCTGCGCCTGCTCGCCGATGGTCCGGATCGCGTGTCGCAGGACCCACTGGTCGATGGCGCTTATCAACCCGGCGCGGCGCGCCATGCCGAGGAAGGCCTGCGGCAGCGCCAGCTCACCGTCAGGCCCCACCATCCGCAGCAGTAGCTCGTGCTGCGCGATCTCGCCGGAGCGAAGGTCGAGGACCGGCTGGCAGTGCAACGTGAAGCCGTCCTCGCGCAGGGCGTGCTTGATGTGGTCGGCGGTGATGCTGGGGTCGCCCGCCCCCAGCCCCCGGCGCCTGCGCGCCCCGCCCCGACTCCGCGCGTCCTCGAGCTCCTCGCGCAGGTCCTCGACCTCGCGCTCGAGATCCCGAAGCTGCATTCGCAGCTCGTGGTTCTCATCGCGGAGCCGCTCGGGCTCACCCGGAGTAGTCGCCGACGGCACGCTCGCCTGCGACGCGAGACTGGCCGAGCTGTCCTTCATGACGTGGGAGACGCTCGAGCCGTCGAAGATCACCAGCGCCCCCGCGGGGAGCCAGCGCTCCTCCACCCGGTGGCCGCCCGGCTTCCAGCCGTCGTCGCCGAGCGGATCCGGCATCTCGCCGCCGTCGAGCGCCGTCACGATCAGCCGCAGCACGTCCGCGTGCCGCTTCTTCATGCGCGTGATCTCGATCGGATTGCCCCGGTGGGTGATGATGTCGCCGAGGACCTTGTTCAGGCGGTAGCCGTCCCCAACCCGGATCGGCACCGCGGCGATCTCCGTGCGCACGAGCGACAGGTCGCGGCGCTGGGTTTCCAGCTCGAGTGCGAGCCCCGCCGGCCCATCCTCCGCGGTTCCGGTCACGTAGGGGGTGAGCTCGGCGCGCGCCGCGTCCCTGCCGGCCGGCGATGCGACGTACTCGAAGAAGTCCTCCCCCACCACCTCCACCGCGGACCAGCCGAAGCGGGCCTCCGCCTGGCGGTTCCAGTCGGCGACCTTCCCCTCCTCGTCGAGCGAGAAGTACTCGCCGCGCAGGAAGCGGACGATCACCTCCTCGTACTGGGCGAGCTGCTCGGGCGTGAGGCCGATCGCCGCCTCGGCCAGGTCGGCGGGCTGCTCCTGCTCCAGCTCGGGGTGGTTGGGCTCGTCGTGCAGTGTCATCGGAAGCGGGCGCGGGCCCGCGGTGGGTCGGACGCGCGCGCCTAGACGGATCGTCGGCAGTCCTGGAGCCCCTGCAAACCGGCGAGACGGTGGGTCGAACACTCGTCTATCGGGCCGCTGCAACCGGAGTTGCGGCGCTAGCGGATCAGCCGGCTGGGCGAGTTGGCTAGGCCGATTCCTCGGCCAGCTCGTCGGCCGGTTCGTCGCCCACGGCCTCGGTCACCAGCGTGGGCTTCAGGCCCTTGTCGATCGTCTCCTTCGTGACGACGCACTTCTTCACATCACGCCGGGAGGGAAGCTCGAACTGCACGTCGAGCAGGGTGTCCTCGAGGATCGAGCGGAGACCGCGTGCACCGGTCTCGCGAGCGAGGGCCCGATCGGCCACGGACGCGAGCGACTCGTCGGCGAACACGAGCTCGATCCCGTCGAACTCGAAGAAGCGGGCGAACTGCTTGACCAGCGCGTTGCGCGGCTCGGTGAGGATCGAGACGAGGTCGTCCTTAGAGAGCTGGTGGATCACCGAGATCACGGGCAGGCGGCCGATGAACTCCGGGATCAGGCCGTATTCCACCAGGTCCTCCGGGAGCACCTGCTCGAAGAGCTCGCCGGTGTCCTTGTTCGACTTGGAGCGGACGGCGGCTCCGAACCCCACGCCCTTGTGCCCTATGCGCCGCTCGATCACCTTGTCGAGATCCGCGAAGGCGCCGCCGCAGATGAAGAGGATGTTCGTGGTGTCGATCGTGAGGAACTCCTGGTGCGGGTGCTTGCGCCCGCCCTGCGGGGGCACCGAGGCGATCGTGCCCTCCAGGATCTTGAGGAGCGCCTGCTGGACGCCCTCGCCCGACACGTCGCGCGTGATCGACGGGTTGTCGGCCTTGCGCGCGATCTTGTCGACCTCGTCGATGTAGATGATCCCGGTCTCCGCCTTCTTCACATCGAAGTCGGCGGCCTGGATCAGCTTCAGCAGGATGTTCTCGACGTCCTCGCCGACATAGCCGGCCTCGGTCAGCGCCGTGGCGTCCGCGATGGCGAACGGCACGTTGAGGATCCTGGCCAGCGTCTGGGCCAGCAGGGTCTTCCCGCAGCCGGTCGGCCCGAGCAGCAGGATGTTGGACTTCTGAAGCTCGAGGTCCTGCTCGTCCGACTGCATCATCTGGACGCGCTTGTAGTGGTTGTAGACGGCGACCGAGAGCGTGCGCTTGGCGGGCTCCTGGCCAACCACGTACTCCTGGAGGACCGAGTTGATCTCCTTCGGCTTCGGCAGGTTCTCGAGGTCGAACGAAGCCGGGCCGGTCAGCTCCTCGTCGATGATCTCGTTGCAGAGATCGATGCACTCGTCGCAGATGTACACGCCGGGACCGGCGATCAGCTTCTTGACCTGCCGCTGTGACTTGCCGCAGAAGCTGCAGAGAAGCTGTTCGTTCGAGTCAGTCGGCCGTGCCACGCCGCTCCTCTCGAGGCGCGCTGCAGTCGGGCGCCACTAGGGTCCCAATAAGGTAGCGCCGAAGCCGTGA
Source organism: Actinomycetota bacterium (assembly GCA_005883295.1). Taxonomy (GTDB): domain Bacteria; phylum Actinomycetota; class Thermoleophilia; order Solirubrobacterales; family Thermoleophilaceae; genus AC-37. The sequence goes on along the minus strand of VAWV01000202.1, from coordinate 17,365 downwards.
GCTGGCACCCGTTCTGGACGAGCGTCGCATGCCAGCCTCTTTTTCGCCCGCTGGGCGTGATTCCTTCAGCGCGCTAGGACTGGTCAGTCTGTGTGCAGGGCGAACCGGTCGCCCAGACCGAGGATCTCGAGGAGCCGCGAGATCGAGCCGCGCACGCAGATGACCGAGAACCCGCGATCCATCCCACGCAGGCGCTTGGACGCGTCGAGCAGCGCGTGCGCACCACTCGAGTCCATGAACGTGACGTCGCAGAGGTCGACCACGACCTTGCCCTCGCCCTCGCGGATCGCACGGTCGAGCTCGGTGACCAGCGCGGGCGCAGTCAGGAAGTCGATCTCGCGCTTGGCGACGACCACTCTGATGTCTCCGAGCCGATGCTGGGAGACCAAAAGTTCCTCGGGCTGCTGGGGCACTGGCGAGTCCTGACTGTCGACCTTCGGAGTCGGCATGGCGAGCTCGCGAACGGGCAGCGTCATCTCTCTCCGACTGCGTGGCGAGCCTACCATCTGGACCGGACCCCCCGCCACAATTCTTTGGCGCAATTTCCGGTGAGCAGGTCAGCCGGCTAACCCGTCGACGAACCGGGGGTCCAGATCTGCTCGGAGCGCTCCTGACCCTCCTTTTCGGGGGTCCACAGCTTCTCTCGCGCCTGCGCCTGCTCCACCGGGATCGGCTTCGCGTGCTCCACGAGGAGGTCGACTGCGCGCCGCATCGCGATGTCCTCGCGCAGGGCGTCGTCGCGGCCCTGTGAACGTGCCCTGTCGAGGGCCTTGGTGAGCTCCTCGTCGGACGGCGGCTTCACTCCGCCGGCGGCAGTGGCCTGCCGCAGCGACTCCAGCAGGTCGTCGTCGGTCACCTCGATGCCCTCGGCCTCGATGATCGCGGCGAGGACGCTCTCCCGCCGCAGGGCGCGCTCCGCGTCCGGCTCCGCCTCCTTCACGAGCTCCTCCTCGGTCTTGCCGGAGATCTCGAGGTAGCGCTCGGGCGGGATCCCCTGCTGCTCGAGCCGGCGGCGGGTGCCCGCCCACATCTCGTGCGCCTTGGCGTGCACGAGGTCGTGGCCGATCTCGATCTTCGCCGCCTCCGCGGCGGCGTCGACCACGGCCTCGCGGAACTCGGCCTCGATCTCGCGCTCGCGCTCGGCGCGCAGCTTCTCCTCGATGTCCGCGCGCAGCTCGTCGAGCGTGTCGAAGCCCGCGGCCTCGGTCGCGAAGTCGTCGTCGAGCTCGGGGAGCCGCTTCTCCTTGACCTCCTTGATGCTCACCTCGAAGACGGCCTCCTTGCCGGCCAGCGCCTCCGCCCGGTAGTCCTCGGGGAAGGCCACGCGGACCTCCCGGTCCTCGCCGGCCGACGCGCCCTCGAGCTGCTCCTCGAATCCCTCGACCAGGCGGCCGGACCCCAGCTCGAGCAGGTAGCCGCGCGCCTCGCCGCCCTCGAACGGCTCGCCGTCGACCGTTCCCGTGAAGTCGATCACTGCGAAATCGCCCTTTTGGGCAGCCCGGTCCACGTTCTCGAGCGACGCGACGGAGTCGCGCAGACCCTCCAGCTCGCGGTCGATCTCCTCGGGACTCCCGGCCGGCTCCCGGCGGCCCACCTCGAGGCCCTTGTACGTCCCGAGCTTCGCCTCCGGACGAACCGCCACCTCGATCGTGAACTGGAGCGGTGCGCCCTTCTGCGGAAGCTCCGCGAGGTCCAGGTGCGGGTCGCCGACCGCGGCGATGCCAGCGTCGGAGACGGCCTGCTCGTACCAGCCGGGGAGGGCGCGTCGCACGGCCTCGTCGAGCACGGCGTCGCGGCCGACGCGCTGGAGGACGACCTCCGGCGGGACCTTCCCCTTCCGGAAGCCCGGGATCTTCAAGTCCCGGCCGATGGAGCGAGCGGCGGACCCGAGCTCGTGCTCGAGCGCCTCGGACGCGACCTCGACCTCGACGCGTACACGCGAGTCACTGAGCTCGCGCGTGGCGGTCGTGACACCTCCGGGCATGGGCGGGCCACGATAGCGTGGCGGGATGGGCGCGATGGTCCCGGAACCGCCGCCGCTTCGCCGCCTTGCGGCATGGCTCTACACGGGGCCGCTCGGGCATTTCTGGTCCACTTCGGTGGACATCGTTTTGGCGTGGGTTAGGTGGGGGGTCGGGCGGTTCCGGGGCGCGAAGCGTTTGAACAGCGGGCAATGAGGGGGGCGCGGGAGGTGAGGGGGATTTTTGGGCCCCTATAGGGCCCTCAAACGCCTCCTCATCGTTCGCAGCGCGAAGGGCGGGTTGACTACTCGAAGCGGTAGATCACGCCCGGCGGCCGGAGCTCGGCCTCGGCCAGCCACGGCAAGGCGTGCGCGAGCACCGAGTTGAAGAGCTCCCCGCTTGCACCGATGAGGCGCAGGAGCTCCTCCACGGGCGTCGCCTCCTCCTTCACCCCGTTCGCGTAGTCGGTCGCGTAGCCGAGCAGGCCGTACGGGATCTCGGCCTCGCCGGCCAGCACCGTCTCGGGCCCCGCGGTCTGGCTGACCGCGGTCACGCCGGCGGCTGCCAGCGAGCGGATCTCCGCACGCGTGTTGAAGCGGGGGCCGTCGACGTGTCCGTAGCAGCCGCCGTCGCGCGCCGGCACGCCGGCCTCGCGCGCGCCCGCGAGTAGTGCGGCGCGCACGCCGTCCGCGAACGGGCGCTCGTAGATCCAGTGGCCGCGCAGCGGGTCGCCCGGCTCGTCGTAAAGCGTGCACACCGTGCCGTCCGCGAGGCGGTTGACGAGGAAATGGAGGTCGTCGAAGACGATCAGCGATCCGAGGGACACGCTCGGGTCAACGGCCCCGCACACGGTGACCGCCGCGATCGCGTCCACCCCCAGCTGCTGAAGCGCCAGGATGTTCGCCCGGTGGGCCACGTGGTTCGACAGGCGCGTGTGCCCCTCGCCGTGGCGCGAGATGTGCAGGATCTCGACGCCGCCCAGCTCGAGGCGCGTCACGGGAACGTCACCGTGAACCGTAATGACCTTCTCGAGGCTCCCCTCCCCGGCGCCAGGCAGCGTGTAGGTGCCGGTGCCGGTGAGCACCCCGACCCTCATGCGGCCGGACTCTAGATAAGGGAGCTGCTACGGGCGCAGCGCAGCCTGGCGGGCCGTACGGTCGTCGCCGCCGGCGAGGAGGTACTGCGTGCAGCGAAAGAGCGCCAGGTCCCTTCCGTCCGACTCGCGCGTGACCACGGCGTCCCAGACCTGCGTGGACCGGCCGGGGTGCACCAGCGATGCCCGGCAGCGGAGCCCATCGCCGGCCCGCGCCGAGCGCAGAAAGTTCGATTTGAGCTCGACCGTGGTGAAGCCCACCGCGCCCTCCGGCAACGAGGCGATGCACCCCATCCCGCAGGCGCTGTCCGCGAGCGTGACCACCGCCCCCGCGTGGAGGAAGTCGTTCGGGGCGAGGAACTCCGGTCTGATTTCCATCCGGAGGTCGACCGCGCCGCTCTCGATCGTGATCAGCTCGAGCCCGAACAGGCCAGGGAGGCGACCCTCCATCGCGGCCTGGAAACGTTCGCGTACGGCGGCCGCGTCAGCCGATGTGCTCGACCGCCTCGATCGCGTGATCGAGCCCCGAGACCTGGCCGGTGTGCCCGAGCGAGTCGAGGAAGTCCTGGAGGCGCTGGAAGTGGTCGTACAGGCACAGACGCCGCACGTGGATCACAGGGATCTCGTCGTGCGGCACGGACCGCGCCTCGGTCTCGCCAAACCGCCCGGGCGCGACGAACAGGTGGGTGATCTGGCTCTCGGCGTTGCCGTGGCCGAGGTAGGTGCTGTCGAGCCAGATACCGCGGTCGCGCAGCGTCGTGGACAGCACCAGGGCGTTCGGCCCGGCCTCGGTCAGGATCGTCTCGCTGCGGACCGGGAGTCCGTCGAGCCGGATCCGGCAGGCAATCGGTCGCCGCATGTGTCCACGGTAAGCCAGCGGGATGCCCCGCGCAAGAGGCGCGTTGAGTCCTTGCAGCCGAACCTCGACGGATGTTCGAGGCCGAACGCTGGACGTTCAGCCGCCGGGCATGGCCGGACGGGCCGGAAGGTCCCGCCGCTCGCGCGCCGGCTTCCGGAAGCGTCGGCCCGGGCGACGCCGCTCGGGCTTGAGCGGGCTGCCGCAGATCTCGCACGTCATGGACGAGCGCTCACCCGGCTTCGCGCGTATCGACCAGCGCAATGCGCCACACCCATCGCAGCGGACGAGGCCTCCCATACGGAGGGACCATACCCCATCCGGGCAGAATGCGTCATCTGCAACGAACTGGGGCCGGTTACGCTCCGGACCGCGATGGATCTCGGACTCGAGGGCAGGGTCGCGCTGGTCACCGGCGCGTCCAAGGGGCTCGGCAGGGCGATAGCCGCGGCTCTCGCCGGCGAGGGAGCGCGCGTCGTGATCAGCTCTCGCTCGCGCGAACGGATCGACGCCGCCGCGTCCGAGATCGGTGCGGTCGGCCGCGTCCACGACAGCGCGGACCTCGCCGCGGTGCCCGAGCTGGTCGAGTCAGTGGAGTCCGAGCTCGGCCCGATCGACCTGCTCATCACGAACACCGGAGGGCCGCCGCCCGGACCGGAGCCGCTCGGCTTCACGCGCGAGCAGTGGGAGACCGCCTACCGGGAGCTCGTGCTCGCGCCCATGGCCCTGATCGAGCGCGTCGTCCCCGGGATGCGCGAGCGCGGGTTCGGGCGGATCGTGAGCGTCGGCTCGAGCGCCATCCGCGAGCCCATCCCCGGACTGATGCTCTCGAACGCGCACCGCGCGGCCCTGCTCGGCGCACTCAAGACGCTCTCGCGCGAGGTGGCGCGCGACGGGGTGACCGTGAACACCCTGCTGCCCGGTCGGATCGCAACGGACCGCATCGTGCAAATGTCGGGCTCCCGGGAAGCCGCCGAGGAGGCCGCCCGCTCGGAGGTCCCTGCGGGGCGCCTCGGGACCGTCGAGGAATTCGCGGCCGTGGCGGCCTTCCTCTGCTCGGCGCAGGCCTCGTACGTGACCGGCACGACGGTGCTGGTCGACGGCGGGCTCACCCGGGCTGTCTAGCTCCGCAGCTCCTCGGGCACCAGCCGCAGCTCGAGCTCACGGCCGTCGCGGACCACCGTCACGGGGACCTCGACGCCGATCAGCTCGGCCACCATCAGCCGCTGGAGGTCGTAGACGGACCCCGTCTCCGTGCCGTTCACGGACACGATGAGGTCCTCCGGTCGGAGCCCGGCCCGCTCGGCGGGGCTGTCGGGTACCACCTCGACCACCTCCACGCAGCTCGCCATGTCGAGTTTCGCGCGCGCGCGAGGCGGGAGCGGCCGCGGACCGCCCGCGATCCCGAGGTAGGCGCGGCGCACGCGGCCCTCGGTCATCAGGGCGCCGATCACCTTGCGCGTGGCCGCGTTGATCGGGACGGCGAGGCCGAGCCCCACGCCTGCCACGGCGGTGTTGATGCCCACCACCTCGCCCCGGGCGTTCACAAGCGCTCCTCCGGAGCTCCCGGGGTTGAGCGCGGCGTCGGTCTGGATCACGTTGTCGATCACCCGGCGGCTGGTGCGCGAGCTGGCCGGGAGCGACCGCCCGAGCGCCGACACGACGCCCGCGGTGACCGACCCGGCGAACCCGTTCGGGTTGCCGATCGCCACGACGAGCTGCCCGACACGCAACCGTTCGGCGTCGCCGAGCGTGGAGGGCGTCAGGTCCGCGGAGTCTGCGCGCAGGATCGCGAGATCGGAGAACGGGTCCCGTCCGACCACGGAGAAGCGGACCTCGCGGCCGTCGACGAACGAGGCGCGACCGCCGCTGTCGCGGCGGGCCACCACGTGCGCCGAGGTGAGCATGTAGCCATCGGGGGTCAGCACCACCGAGCTCCCGCCACCCGCCGGCATCTGCCCGCGCCGCGTGCGGCGGGTCACCCGCAGGTTCGCCACCGACGGCGCGAGGCGCTCGGCCACGCCCGTCACCACGCGCGAGTACGCGTCGAGCGCGCCGCTCTCGTCGTCCCCGGCCTCCGTCACCGGATCGGCCTCGGTAGGAGCTGAGGTCATGCCTCCTCCCCTCCGCCGAGCCTGGCCACCACCTCGCGCTCGTCCACCCCGCGCACAGCCGTGAGCCGCAGCTCGCCGCCGGCCGCCACCGCGTCGAGTGCCTCGTGCAGGTCATCGAGCCGCAGCAGGTCCCGATCGCCGGCCCGGACGAGCAGGTCGCCCTTCTCGACGCCGGCTCGCGCGGCAGGTCCGTCGCGCTCCACGCCGTGCACGAGCAGGCCGTCTCGCTCGGGGAGTCCCACCGCCCGGCGCAGGCGCCGCGCCACTCGCGCCGGCGCTATCGCCAGGCCAAGACGCGGTCGTGGGAGCGCCTCGCCGCGGGCGAGCGTCTCCACTCGCTCGGCGAAGCCCTGGTCCGCCGCGATCGCCACGATCAGGCCGCCGTCGAGCCGAACGGTGTTGATACCGAGCAGCCGGCCCGCCTCGTCGACCAGCGGTCCGCCCGAGGAGCCGCGCGGCAACGGCGCGGTGTGCTCGATCGCCCCCCGGAAGCGGCGTCCGCGCGGTCCGCGGAAGCTCCGCTCGGTTGTCGAGACTAGCCCGAGCGTGGCCCGCAGCCCGCGGCCGCCGGGGTTCGCCAGCGCGAACACCACCGACCCGGTTGCGAGGCTTGCGTCACCGGCGATCTCGACCGGCTCGGCATCGCCGGTCTCGACCGCGATCACGGCCAGATCGCCGTCGCTGTCGACGCCGACCACCTCGCCGGTCTCCACCCGGCCGTCCGCGAACGTGACCGAGACGTCGTCCCCGCGCAGGTTGTGGGCGTTGGTGACCACGCGTCCGGGCGCGACCACCACGCCCGAGCCGCGGCCCCAGCCGCGACCGAGCCCCACCACGGCGGGCCCGACCCGGTCAACCACCGCCCTCACTGAGCCTGTTACCTCTTCCAGTACAGCCATTCCAGCCTCCAGCTTCTATAGTCACTATCGAATTGCAAGTCACTATACACAGCCGCAAACGCCGTTACGCTCGCGGTATGGACGAGGGCCCGGACCGGCCCAACGCGTCGGCCCTCAGCGAGGCCCTCGATCGCGTCGGCGATCGTTGGACGCTGCTTCTCGTCGAGGCGCTGCTCGATGGTCCGCGCCGGTTTGGCGACCTTCAGCAGGCCGTGCCCGGGATTGCCCCGAACGTGCTCACGCAGCGCCTGCGCCACCTGGAGCGGGAGGCGCTCGCGGTCGCCCGCCCGTACTCTCGGCGCCCGCCCCGCTTCACGTACGAGCTGACCGAGGGCGGCAGCGAGCTCGCCGGGGCGCTGCGGCTGCTCGCCGACTGGGGGGCCCGCCAGTCGGAGCACGTGGAGCTCCTGCGTCACCAGGCATGCGGAACGGCGCTCGAGGCGCGATGGTGGTGCCCCTCGTGCGAGCTGGCCGTCGACGAGGACGACGCCACCGACGCCGAGCTGGTCTGACCGTCTACCGGAGAGCGCTCTGGCGCAGCCGGGTGACCACCGTCACCAGTGCGGCCACCATCCCAGCGCCGCGTGCGATCGCCACCACGTAGGTGATGCCGTCGGGCGACCGGCCCAGCACGTCCTGAACCGAGAGGCCGGGATGGGCCAGAGCCCCGAGCGCGAACGCCGTGGCCACCGCAAGGTGGATCCGCCCCCACACGGGCGCCCGCCGCCACTCGGCGAAGGCGAACGCCGCGAAGAGGAGCGCGGATATGAGCAGCGGTACGTGGAGCACGCGAGTCCTATCGGCTGCCAACCACCCTCTCCTGAAGAGCGCGCCGCGTCAAGGCCGGGGATGAGGTACGAATCGCGAGGCGAATGCGCGAGCGCCTCGAGCCAGAGATCTTCCGGTTGCCGGTGGACCGCCTGCGCGAGGGCTACTACAGCGACGCCTACTTCAACTTCACCAAGCAGCTGCTCGAGGAGCGCGACCTCCATCCGCACGTCCTGATGCAGGTGTTCCAGAAGGAGCGCTCGACCCTCGGCGGGATCGACGAGGCCATCGCCCTGCTCAAGCTCTGCTCGGGCCGCCCGGTCGAGGGCGACTGGGAGGGCGGCTGGGAGCAGCTCGACGTGCGGGCCCTATACGAGGGTGATGAGATCGCTCCATGGGAACCCGTGCTCACCATCGAGGGGGACTACTCGCTCTTCGCCCACCTCGAGACGGTGTACCTGGGGTGCATGGCGCGGCGCACGCTCGTGATGCGCAACGTGCGCGAGGTGAAGGACGCCGCGGGCGACAAGCAGATCCTGTTCTTCCCCGCGCGGCACGACCACTGGCTGGTGCAGACCGGTGACGGCTGGGCCGCCCACGTGGCCGGCGCGATCGGTGTGTCGACCGACGCGCAGGCTTCCTGGTGGGGCGGACGCGGCGTCGGGACCGTGCCGCACGCGCTGATCGCGGCGTTCGGCGGCGACACCGTCGCTGCGGCGCGCGACTTCGCCAACCGCTTCGCCGGCGAGATGAACGTGACCGTCCTCGTCGACTTCGAGAACGACTCCATCCGCACCTCGCTCGAGGTGGCCGAGGCCCTGGGAGAGAAGCTGTGGGGCGTCAGGCTGGATACCTCGGAGAACCTCGTGGACCGCGGGATCCTCGACGAGATGGGCACCTTCAAGCCCACCGGAGTGAACCCGGTCCTGGTGGGGCGTGTGAGGGAGGCCCTCGACGCCGCCGGCCACCAGCACGTCCGGATCGTGGTGTCGGGCGGGTTCGACGCGGCCAAGATCCGGCGCTTCGAGGAGCTCGGCGCGCCGGTCGACGCGTACGGCGTCGGATCGTCGCTGTTGCGCGGGTCGAACGACTTCACCGCCGACGTCGTGGAGGTCGCTGGGCGGCCGTGCGCAAAGGTCGGCCGCGCGCGTGCGCGAAGCGACCGGCTCGAGCCGGTGACCTGAGCCGCGGAGGCTCTCGACTGACGCTCCCAACCCGCGAGTGATCTATTCTTTGCGGCGCCATGGTGGGGGCTGCTGAGGTGCTGCAGCGGAGGCGTGAGCGGACGCTTCAGGACGCCGTCGACCGGCTGCCGCACGAGAGCCGTCGAGCGATGCTGGAGGGTCTCGGCGAAGGCCCGATCATCGCGGGCGCATACAAGGTGGGGCCGGCCAAGTGCCCCGGCCTGGCCGCCTACCGCCACGGCGCCCGCACCGGCTATACGGAGTTCGCCAAGGCGTGGGACCGCTACGTGCGCGGCCGCGGCGTGAGAAGGGCCCGGCAGGACGACATCGCGACCCTGGTGGCAATGCTGCGGGCGGACCTACCGGTCGAGCCGCAGCCGGTCGGGAACCGGAACGGAAACGGGGCCGGCCCGTACACGAACGGGTCCGGGCCGGGCGGCGTGGCGACGAACGGCCACGCGGCGACGAACGGGCACGCCCCGACCAATGGCCACGCTGCGACCAACGGCCACGCGGCCGGCACGAACGGCTCCTCGGCAGCGGAGACGCCGGCTCCCGGCGAGCCGACGGCCCCCTAGGACCCCTAGAACGCGCTCGAGATCTGCGCCGTCTGGGTGAGCAGCAGCACGCCCAGCAGGTAGAACGTTGCTCCCCAGATCTCGTAGGCCCGCCTGATCGTCGGCGCGAGCGCCCACCGGCTGTAGGCGCTCCGCTCGATCGAGACGACCACCGGCACGAAGCACAGCACGCCGGCACTGACGAGCATCCAGGGGCCCCATCCGGAGAGCAGGTAGTTGAACTCGACCCGGAACCTGGTGGACGCGTCCTGGAGCGTCGACTGGAACACCACGAAGGGCGCGGCGCAGAATAACGCCAGCGCCATGCTCGCCCCGATGCGCCGCTTGAAGGCGCGTGCCCCCGTCACAACGTGCTGCTCCATCGTGCCCACGCGAGAGGTTACGCCTACCGTCCGCCCCGGGGCGCAGGTGAGTCAGCTCACAAACGCGCGTGGTGCGTTCTCGCGTACGGCCGCCGGAATCCGAGCCGGGCGAAGTAGTCGTAAGCCGGTGTGTCCATGGCCGGCGACGGAGCCTCGATGTCCGCGATGAACGAGCGGGCGCCCAGGCGCAGGCCGTCCTCGACTATGTACGCGCACAGCGCCGCGTCCGGCTCGTAGTCGTCCGTCATCACGCCCGGCACCGGCCCGTCCATCCCGAGCCACGCGATGCCGCGGCGGCCGACGTGCATCCCGCGGGCGCTGACCACCTGGCCCCCCTCGCGCACCACGTACTGGTGCCAGCCGGGGCGGCCGATCAGCTTCCCGAGCCACGGCCCGGTGTCCAGGCGGTAAACGCGCTGGAGGAACGCGGACCACTCGTCCTGCGTCTCCGGCCCGACGCGCTCCACCGTCAGAGCGCGTGCAATCGGCACGCCGCCCGCGAAGGGCTCGCCCCCACGGACCACCCGGTCCTGCGCGTCAAAGGGCTCGAGTCCACGGGCCCGCAGCCAGCCCTCGTACTCCGCCGGCCGGCAGTGCGGAAGCGACTGCAGCAGGAACATGTCTATGCCGGCCTGCTCGTAGATCCGGAGGATCCGATCGATGGCCCCTTCCGTGGCGGGCCGGGTCACCCCGAGCCCGACCGCGCGGCTGAAGTAGCGCCGGCCGGTGGCGGCCCATCGCAGGACGACCGCGCCGCCAACCTCGCTCGAGCCCAACCCTGCGCTCTCCGCGAACTCGGCGGGCGCGGCCGCGTAGAGGTCCGCCCACGTCTGCGCCTCCGCCGACTCGATCTCGGCTGCGGTCGCCTGATCGACAGGGGAGGTATCGATCGTGATGACGGCCTCGGAGCCCATCGTCAGTTTGCCGCCACGGCTGCGAGGTTCTTCGCCAGCACCTCCATCGTCCGGCCGTACTCCTCGGTGGGGCTGAACTCGATGACCTCGGTGCCAGCCGTGACCACAGGGATGTGTCCGGGCGGTGCGTAGTACGCGTCGCCGCCCTCGTAGGTCTCCTCCCGGTCGGAGTACCGGAACACGACGCTCCCGCTCACCACGTAGCCCCAGTGCGGGCTCTGGCAGCGATCGTCGGGAAGGCCCTTGAACAGCGGAGTGGCGTCGGCGTCCTCGCGAAACGACTCGAAGCCAACCGTGTAGCCGCCGAGCTCCTCGTAGTGCCCGACCATCACCCCCATGTCCTCCATCTGTGAGGCGGTTTCCCTGGAAGCCTTCGGCATGTCCTTCTCCTTTGTAGACAGTACGTCTAGACACTGCGTCCGCACCGATGGTACAGGTTTGTGGACAGCGTGTCTAGACTGTCTGTCCAATGGCAACCCGCGCCTACCGGGCCCAGCGCCGCAGCACCCGATCCGACGCCACCCGCGAGCGGATCATGTCGGCCGTCCGTGAGCTCCTCGCCGAAGGCTCCTTCCACGAATCGACGGTCGAGGAGGTGGCGGACCGCGCGGGCATTGCGCGGGCCACCCTCTACCAGCACTTCGGATCGCGACTGGACCTCGTCGACGGGATCTGCGACACGTTCGCGGTGAACCCCGCCCTGCTCGCGATCAGGGAGACGGTCGAGCTACCGGATCCCGAGGAAGCGCTGGCTGACACCGTCTCGAACTGCGTGCGCTTCTGGTCCTCGGAGGACGCGATCCTCAGTCAGCTCTACGGCGTCTCCGCAATCGACCCGGCGGCGAAGGACCTGGTGGACCGCCAGCGCGCGGACCGCCGCGGAGAGATGCAGCGTCTCGTGCGGCATCTGCACACGACCGGCAGGCTGCGGTCCGGCGTGAGCGAGCGCAAGGCTCTCGCGCTGCTCCTGGTCCTTACGAGCTACGAGACGTTCCGAGAGCTCCGCGCGGCGGGGCTCTCCGACCGCGAGCTCACGAAGTCGCTCGGTGAGACCGGGCGGACCCTGCTCCTCAGCGGCTCGAGGAGCTCCGCCGGCGCCACCGGCGGCACGCGCCCCGCGTAGTCCGGCACCACGCGCATCGCCATCTCGCCCGCGGGGCGGTCGCGGATCGGCGGGGCGAGGTCCTCGAGACAGAGCAAGAGCCGGACGCTCGTGCCGATCCGATAGTCCGCGGCGTTTGGTTCCGGGCCGCCGATCACTCCGGCGTCGATCCAGGCGTCGATCCTGTCGAGCATGTCGGGCAGGGCTGCGAGGTCGGCGCGCGCGGACTCGTCGCTCGCGCGGTTGATGCGAGCCGACGTCCAGATGATCGGCGCGGCGGTGCGCACGGCGAGGCCGTGCGGGATCCCGATCCGGGTACCCTCGAGGAAGGTCCCGATCGTCGACCTGTCGCGGCGGAGCATCCACCAGGACAGCCGGCGCGCCGCCGGCTGAAGGACCTCATCGCCCCACCGCTCGGCCTCCTCCACCGCCGTGCGCTGTGAAGGGTCGGCAGGAAAGAGCCGCGGCTCGGGCTGCCTCTCGTCGAGCTTCCTGGAGATCGCGCGCGAGCCCTGGACGCGCTCGCCGTCGAGCTTCAGCGCCGGGACGGTCGCCCCGCTGAAGCCAAGTGCGCGGAGGATCGGCTTGTGAAGTGCCGGCAGCAGGTCCACCCGGCGGTAGTCGATGCCCTTGCGCTCGAGCATCAGCCGGGCCGCGACCGATGGGTGCGACGCCGGGATTACGTAGAGCGTTGTGCGTGCGATGGCGCGGGCGATCGTATCGCGGACTTGGCGGCGTTCTTGCGCAGGATCACCGCGAACTCGAGCTCCGTCACCTGGGCGGCCTCCACGTCGACCGGGAGGCCCAACTCGAAGAGGAGGTCGAGGAACGTCTCGAGCTCCCACACGTGGTAGTGGTGGCGCGCGCGATCGGCGGCGATCTCGTCCGCACGCGCGGCCACCTGCTCCTCCGGGACGCAGTCGATGATCCGCGCGATGTCCTCGTAGTGCTCGCGCCGCGAGACCTGCGGTCCCTCTTGATGGTCGCGCAGCAGGTGCTCGAGCGTCGTGCGCGTACGGCGGCCGTCGAATGTGTGGCGCGCGTCCGGCAGCGTCAGGAAGAGGATGCCGCCCGGCCGCAGGACGCGCAGGAAGTTCTCCATCGCCTCGATCGGATCCTCGACGTGCTCGAGCATGTGGTTCGCGATCACGAAGTCGAGCGACTCGTCGGCGAACTTCTCGAGCCGTTCCCCTTCGTCGATCACGTCGGGGGCCTGCACCCAGTCGTGCTCGGAGTAGATCTCGCGCAGCTCGTCGAGCCCCGCGTGGTCGACGTACGTGACCCGTGCCTCGGGTGGCACGCGCAGCGGGTTGAAGAGCGCCCCGATCTCGATCCCGTCCCCGCGCAGGTAGCGGAAGGAGAGGTCGTCGCGGGTCGCCTGCCATCGCGGCGGCCCCGACCGCGCGACCCAGTCGCGCAGCTTGAGGCGGGCGCGTCGCAGGAACCCCCAGCGCCCGGTCCAGTCGCGCAGCCTTTCGAGGGCTCGGCGCTGCAGCTCAGGCGTGCGCCACGACCTCCCGGACCTCGGTGCCCTCGAGGTCCACGCTGTCGGGCACTCCGTCGCGAATCCGCTCGCTGGCCGACCGAGCCGCGTCCTCGGACTCGAACACGATCATCGAGAGGCCGCCGTCGTCCTTGCGCGTCCAGTAACCGGCCACGAAGCCGGGCGCCTGCGACACGGCGGGCACGACCTGCTCCTGCAGGGCGCGGGTGGCCTCCTCCCCGTCCTTGATGCTGACCCTCACGACCACTGCATGCATGGCGCCTCCTTTGGCGGTGGGATACGGCGCGTGAGGCTATCCCAGCATCGACCGGGCCGAAGCGCGGCCGGCTCCGGCGGCGCCCGACCGGCCGGGCGCCGCCGATGCCACAGACCGTGCCCCGGCTCAGCCGGCCTGAGCGGCTGCCTCGGGAGTGAGGCCGAGCTGTGTCATGAACCCGGCGTTGTCCCACTGATCCCAGGTCTCGACGAGCTTGCCGTCCGCGTCGAAGCGGTCGATCGAGTTCCCGGTGATCTCGACCCTCTTGCCGGTCGGCGGCATGCCCATGAGCTCGCCGTCGTTGGTACCCCGGGCGGTCCAGCGCGTGCAGACCCTGTCACCGCTGCCGAAGGCGTCCTCCACCACCACCTCCAGGTCAGGCATCGCCGTGCGGTACATCTGGCAGCGGTTCTTCTGCGCCTCGATGCCCCGCACGTCCTCCTGCTCCGCGGGGTCGTGGGTCACGACGTCCGGCGAGCAGACCTCGTCGAACACCTCGAGCCGGCCCTGGTTGAACCCCTCGTCGAGCACTCGCGTTGCGGCCCCGACGTTCCCCTCTGCTGACATGACGCCCCTTTCTGTCGGCGGCGCCTCCGGCAGGCGCGATCCTACGCAATAGGCTCGCGCTGCGCATGGAAGAGCTCGATCGCCGCCAGTTCCTGCGCCGCGCCGGCGGCGCGGCGCTCGCAGCGAGCTTGGCTCCCACCGGCTTCGAGCTGGTTCGCGCAAGCAATGCCTCGAAGCGCTCCGATCCGCGCCTGCGCGCGCTCGCCCGCGAACTGCGCGGACCGGTCTACGCCCCCGGCTCGCGCGGATACGAGCGCACCCACCGGATCGTGAACCTCCGGTACGCCGGGGTCGATCCCCTGGGCGTGGCCCAGCCGGAGACGGTGGCAGACGTCAAGGCGTGCGTGCGGTGGGGACACCGCTACGGCGTGCGGCTCGTGCCGCGCTCGGGCGGCCACTCATACGCGGGCTACTCCACCGGGCGCGGCGCCCTGCAGGTGGACATGCGGCGGATGGCCGCTGTGCGGCTCGATGGCGCCTCGGGCACGGCGGCCGTTGGCCCCGGCGCCCAGCTCATGAAGGTCTACCTCGATCTCGCGGCGCACGGGGTCACGATCCCCGCCGGGAGCTGCCCGACGGTGGGGATAGGCGGGCTCGCGCTCGGCGGCGGGTACGGCCTCGCGTCGCGCCGGTTCGGCCTGACCACGGACAACGTGCGCAGGGTCGGCATCGTCCTTGCCGACGGCCGCCACGTGACCGCCAGCCGCGGCAAGCACCCGGATCTCTTCTGGGCCTGTCGCGGCGGCGGGGGCGGCAACTTCGGAATCGTCACGGGCTTTCGCTTTCGCGTCCACAGCGTGCACGATGCGACCCGCTTCTCGATCTCGTGGCCGTGGGACGAGGCCGAGGCGGTCGTGCATGCGTGGCAGAAGTGGGCCCCGCACGCGCCGGACGAGCTCGACTCAATCCTGAACCTGCACACGGACACGGGCAGCCCGCACGTGCACTGCGTCGGCCAGTACTTCGGCAGCACACGCCGCCTGCAGTCGCTCCTGCACCCGGTCACCCGGGTCGGGACGCCGTCGGTCTCGATGCGCACACAGCCGTACGGCGACGTGCAGAAGTGGCTCGCCGGCTGCTCCGGGGAGACCCCGAGCCAGTGCCTCGCCTACTCACCCGAGCGCTTCGCGGCCAAGTCGCACTACTTCCGGAGGCCGTTGTCGTCGAGCGGCCGCACGGCGATCGTCCACGCGATCTCCCGCGCCCAGGACCTGCACCGGTCCGGAGCGGTGATCCTCGACGCATACGGCGGCGCCATCAACCGCGTCCATCCGCATGACACGGCGTTCGTCCACCGGAAGGAGCTGTTCTCCGCCCAGCTGTACGTGTCGTGGGGCTCCCACCACGCCGAGCACTCGACGCTGAAGTGGCTGCGCGACCTGCACGCGCGGCTCGCCCCGCACGCGTCGGGGTTCGCGTACCAGAACTACATCGACCCCGAGCTAGCCAGCTGGCAGCACGCCTACTACGGGTCGAACTGGACGCGCCTCGTGGACGTCAAGCGCCGCTACGACCCCGACGACTTCTTCCACTTCCGTCAGAGCATCCCGCCGGGCTAGCGCGATCGGCGCTTCTGGCCGACCGCGCGTATCAGCTGGGCCTTGCCCATCTTCGAGCGGCCGTCGATACCCAGCCGCGCGGCCTCGCGCTGCAGCTCGGTGACGGTCATCGCGCCGGCGCCGGTGCCCGTCCCCTTCGAGGCGCCGCGCTTGCGCGCCGCCGCCTTCGCTCCCTCGCGGCCGAGCGCCGTGCGGGTCCTCTTCGACAGCTTCGTGATCGTCTTCTTCCGACGTGCTCCGGCCTGCGCCTTCTTCACGTTGCGGCGCGCGGCCTGGCGCTGCTTCTGCGTAGCCATCTGACCTCCCGTGCTCGGGTCAAAGGGCCTTTACCCGGGTTCAACCGCCACGAGCATCCGCGAGCTCGGACTCCCGCCGCTCGAGTCGCTCGCGCGCGGAGACGAGCGCGGCACGGGCCTTGTCCACGTCGCGCTCGGCCGCATGCAGCTCACGCTCGGCCGTGCGCAGCTCGCGCTCGCGGTCGCGAACCTCGGCCTGCGCGGCACGCAGGGCCTCCCGGGCTTTGGTCAAGCGGCGCTCCTCGCGGGCGCGCTCGTCGTGCCGCCGCTTCTCCCGTCGGCCCCCGGGCGTGACTCCAAATCCCACCGCCTGCATGGGTTCCACGACACGACCAGCGGCGACGAGCTCCCGAGCCCTCTCGTCGATGGCGGCGGCGTGCATGGTCTCCCGGATGTCGTCGATCGTGGACGAGCTCGGTTCGCGCCCCGCCTCATGGAGGATTCGCGCCGCCTGGTCCACCAGATCGCTCACCGCCTCGCGCTCCTCGCGGGTGGCGTTGCGGAGCGCCCCCGCCCTGGCCTGCCTGAGCGCGGCGCCCGCGGCCATGAGCCCCTCGATCGCGCCCGGATCCCTTCGGCGGACCTGGTTGACGGCCCATCCGGCAACGCTCGGCTTGCGCAATCGCTTCACGGCGTCCGCCTCGTCCCGCCGGCCGGCGGCGCGCAGCTCCTTCGCGCGCGCGTCGCGCAGCGCCACGAACTCGTCGAGGGGCGCGCCGTAGAGCTCCTCGAGTACGTCGTGCGGTGCTTCGGGCAACGCTAGCTACGCGGCCGGTACATCCGCTCGATCACTCGCAGCTTGATCGGAAGCGGCGCCGGCGCATTGATGCGCATGTACCAGCGGATCACGAACCCCGGGACGATCGAGCGGCGGCCGCGCTTGAAAGCCCGCAGCGATTCCCTCACCACCTGCTCGGCCGGGATCTTCCCCGGCACTGGCGGGAGGTAGCCGGGCTCGTACCCCGCCGCCTCCTGCCACTCGGTCGGGACCGGGCCAGGGTTCACGCAGAGCGCCTTCACACCGGTGCCGCGGAGCTCCATGCTCAGAGCGTCGCTGAACGTGCGGGCGAAGGCCTTCGACGCGCTGTAGGTGGTCTCGTAGGCGATCGGCTGCATTCCTGCGGTCGAGGCGACGGTGATCACCCCGCCGCGACCCCGCTCGAGCATCCCGGGGAGGAACGCGTGGGTGAGGCTGACCACCGCCTCGCAGTTCAGGCGCACCAGCTCGGCGTCGCGCTCCGAATCGATCTCCGTGAAGCGCCCGTGCGTGCCGAAGCCGGCGTTGTTCACGAGCAGATCGACGTCGAGGCCGCGCTCGGCGATATTGCCGGGCAGGGAGGCCGCGTCGCTGG
>VAWV01000139.1 GCA_005883295.1 Actinomycetota bacterium | reverse complement strand
ACGGGTCCTCGCCTGTAGCCGTCTCATCGCGTTGCGGATATGGGTGCGCACCGTGTCCGGCGCCAGGAAGAGCAGGGCAGCGATCTCCTCGCCCGTGAGGCCGGTGGCGACGAGCGTGACGACCTCACGCTCGCGTGCCGTCAGCCTCTGCGGCGGATCGGCACCGTCGGACCACGTGAACCTCGGATCCACGAAGCATTGGCCGGCGCCGACGGTACGCAGCGCTTCGACGAGCTCACCCAGGCGGCATGCCTTGGATGCCAGCCCGTCCGCTCCTGCCGCCCTGGCGGCATCGACGAGCCGCAGGCCGATGCCATCGCTGTAGATGAGCACCCGCGTTCCCGCGGCGTGCGCGGTCGTGATCAGCTCGAAGCCGCTGGCCATCTCGAGGTCGAGATCCACGATCGCGAGCCTCGGCGGCGGCCGCCGCGCCAGCAGCACCGTCGCATGATCAAGACCCTGGGCGACGCCTGCGATCTCGAAGCCCTCAGTGCGGAGCAGCAGCGCAAGCCCTCTGCCCAGCACCTCATGGTCGTCGACGACCAGCACGCTCAGCGCGTCGCCCTGCCCCGGTGGATCCGCCATCGGCGGAAGCTTTTGCGCTTTCGCCCAATTCTCCAATACGCCAATGGGCGTAAATCGATGCGGTTAGTCGATCAGGCCGAGCCGCATGGCCGTCGCGACGGCCGCCGCCCGATCGCGCACGCCCAGCTTCGCGTTGGCGCGCTCGAAGTGCTTCTTCACGGTCGCCGGGCTCAGTGACAGCTCCTCGGCGATCCGAGGTCCGCTGCGGCCCTGCGCTGCAAGTTGGAGCAGCTGGCGCTCGCGCGCGGTGAGATCCGAACGCCCTCCATCCGGAGCGGGATCGAGGGCGCCGAGGTCGAGGTCGGACCAGTCCTCAGGTGCGAACGCGGCCAGGTGCAGGCCGGGCAGTGCGTTGGCCAGCGCGTAGAACACGACACGAAGCCGCGTTCCGTCCGGATTGGCGACGTCGTAACGGCCGGTCACGTACCCGTTTTCGTTGAGCCGCCTCCAGAATCCGTTCATGGTGGGCAGCAGGTGCGGGGGCGTGAGGTCGTCGATGCGCCGTTCCCGGATGTCTGAGAGGCCGACCCGGAAGGCGAGCAGGGCGGGCGCGTTCACGTGGACGTACCGCCGATCCTTGTCGACCATCACCATCGGCACCGGGCTGGACTGGAAGATCGTCCTGAGCCGGGCGGGCTCGCCGCGTGCGCCGGCGACCCGCTCTGCTGCCGACCCTAGAGCGCTTGGAAGCCGCATTCTGGGGACCAGCGCCGGTATTGCGCATTGACAATGTCAATTGACATATGCGAACTGTAACAACAGGGGGTACCATGGCGGCATGGGAGCCGTGGAGGCGAACCGGACCGGTCTCGGTCATCGCTTGCGCAGTGCGCGCACGCGCCTCCAGTGGACCAGGGAGGAGCTCGCCGTGCGGGCGGGGGTCAGCTGGTCGGCGATCGCGCAGATCGAGTCCGGCCGGCGGCGCAACGTCCGACCGGACACCCTGGCCGCGCTCGCGCGAGTACTGCACGTCACGATCGACTACATGGTCCACGGAAGCTCGCTCACGACGGTGATGCTCGAACACCGGGCGCTGCTCTACGGCAGCGATGAGGAGTTCGTCGACTTCGTGGGCCCGCACCTCGCCGAGGGCCTCGAGCGGTCAGAGCCGACGCTGCTGGTGACGAGCGACGCGAACGTCGCGCTCGTGCGCAGGCTCCTCGGTGCGCGGAGCCGGCGCGTCCGGGTCATCAGGGCCGAGGAGGTGTACCGAGACCCCGACGGCGCGCTCGCCGAGTACCAGCGCTTCATCCAGCGGCAGCTACGCGGTGGCGCGCCGTGGGTGCGGATCGTTGGCGAGCCGATCTGGGCCGATAGGTCTGCGGCGCAGACCGCGCGCTGGTGCCGTTACGAGTCGCTCCTCAACCTCGCGTTCGCCGCGCTCCCGGTCACGATCATCTGCCCGTACGACGAGCGCACCCTGGCCCCGTCGATCCTGCGCCACGCGGGCGCGACCCATCCGGAGACGATCGCCCGCGGAAGCACCGCCGTCAGCGCCGACTACGTCACGCCGGGCGCGTTCGTGCTTGGAGGCTGACTCTTAGCCGGTCCTGCGGCTCACGACGGCTCCTTCGGGTACCCGACCCTCTGTCCGGAAACGGGGATAGCTTCAAACCGGTGTTCGCAACCGTTTTTGACGCGCGGTGGCATGCCCTGCGCTGGACATGGCACGACCCCGACGGCTACAACATCGTCAGCGGGCCCCTGGCCGATATCACCCTGCTCGGGGCCGCGTACGTGTTCGTTCGCCGCCACAACTGTCACGTGAAGGGGTGCTGGCGGCTGGGCCGCCATCCGGTCTCGGGCACGACCTACATCGTCTGCCGCAAGCACCACCCAGACGACTCGCCAACCGCCGAGCAGGTGCGTGCCGAGCACCTGGCGGCGGGCCGGCAATGTCTGTAGCCGGTCCTCCCGCTAGGCGCGGCCGAGCGCCTTGCGCCGTGGTCGCGCGCAGCGCTGCTTCGTGATCATCGTGTCCGTCGTTCCGTCCGCCCACCACAGCCGGACGGGCGTCTTCCAGTACCCCGCGGCGGGACAGCTCGGCGGCGTCGTCATGTAGCTACGGACGACACCTCTCACCCTTCGCGTATATGGCGGCACCTTCTGGATCGCCCCCAGCTGCAGGGCGTTGTCGACCGGGCACCCGGTCGGCGGGGTCGGCCAGCAGGTCGGTGAGCTCCATTCGATCGATGACTGGTCGCGGGAGAAGCGGCCGCGGATCACCGTTGCGATGTAAGGCGTGCGCGCCACCACCACCTGCTCGCCCGCGTTGTTGAACATGTCCATCTGGAACGTGGAGCGGATGCGGCCCATCCACAGGCCCTTGATCTGCCCGCCCCCGAGACGGCTTGCAGGCGGGCACGCAGCCCGACCGAACTCCTCGAGCTGGAGGTCGCTCGCGGTGCAGCGGGCCGGCACGCTCGTGTCGTACCGCATTCCGCGCGGCTGGTAGAAGGTCATCCGCCGCATGTATGGCGGGTCCTTCTGCGGGTTGCCGGCGGCGTGATAGGCGCCGACGAAGCTGAATCCGCTCGGGCTGTTGGGTCGGGTCGTGGTGTTGCGCTGATCGATCGTCCCGTGCCGTCCGCTGACAGGCTGCCCAGCGGCCGACGCGGGCCAGGCTGCAGCGACTCCGAGCGTGAGCACGAGCGCCACTGCTCTCAGAGATAGATGTCGCACCCCCGCCTCCCTTCGGCCCTGGGCGGAGCCTACCCCGCCGCCCGCGAAGTCACGCCGGTCTTGCGCTGGGAAACCGCGTCCGCGAGGATCTGGGCATGCAGCGAGCGGATCTGGCCACGGAGCTCGACGCGTCCGCGCTGAACGAGCTGGCGAGCGGCTTCCTGGGGCAGCTCGTGCGTCCGGGCGATCCCGCCTACGACGAGCACCGCGCGGTGTGGAACGGATCCGTCGACCGCTTCCCGTCGCTGATCGCGCGCTGCATCGGCGTTGAGGACGTGAGGGCGGCGTTGCTGCTCGCGCGGCGCACGGGCCTCCAGGCGGCGGTGCGCGGTGGAGGCCACAGCTTCCCCGGCATGTCGACCTGCGACGACGGCCTCGTAATCGACCTCAGCCCGATGAAGAGCGTGGAGATTGATCCCGATGCGCACACCGTGAGGGCGGGCCCCGGCGTGCTGCTCGGCGAGATCGACGCGGCGACCCAGGCGGCCGGGCTCGCCGTGCCGGCGGGGATCGTCACGCACACGGGCGTCGCGGGGCTCACGCTTGGCGGCGGGATCGGGTGGCTGCAGCGGAAATACGGCCTCACGATCGACCAGCTCCTCTCGGTGAAGCTGGTCACTGCGGGCGGCGAGCTCGTCCGGGCGAGCGAGGACGAGAACGCCGAGCTCTTCTGGGGGGTCCGCGGCGGGGGCGGCAACTTCGGCATCGTCACCGAATTCCAGTTCAGACTGAACCCGCTCGGTCCGATCGTGCTGGCCGGTCCGATCGTGTGGGCCACCGAGGACTCGCCGGAGGTGATGCGCTTCTACCGGGACTGGATCACCGACGTGCCGGACGAGCTGACCACGATCGTCGTCCACCGGCGGGCGCCGGTTTCCACCTACATGCCGCAGGAGCTTCACGGGACGCACGTGGTGATGGTGGGCTGCTGCTACGCGGGGCCGATCGAGGAGGGCGAGCGGGCGCTCAGGCCCCTCAGGGAGTTCGGCTCACCGCTGATCGACCTGTGCACGCCGAAGCCGTTTCTCGCGCACCAGGCGCTGTTCGACCCCACGTATCCCCACGGCCGCTGGTACTACTTGCGCTCGCGCGACGTGGCCGAGCTGAGCGACGACGTGATCGACATCATCGTGGATGACGCGCTGCGGATCACCTCACCGCACTCCGGCTTCCCGATCTTCCAGCTCGGGGGCGCGATCGCCCGTGTGGGAGAGGACGAGACCGCGTTCACCGGGCGCATGGCCGGGCACACGATCAACATCAACGGGATCGCCGAGACGGCGGCCGACTTCGACGACCAGCGCGAATGGGTGCGCCGGTTCTCCGCCGCCCTCGAGCCGCACCAGACCGGGGTCTACGTGAACTTCCTGATGGACGAGGGGGAGGAGCGCGTGAAGGACGCGTACGGAGCCGCGAAGTACGAGCGGCTGAGGGCGCTGAAGCGGAAGTACGACCCGGACAACTTCTTCCGGCTCAACCAGAACATCAGCCCGTAGACGCGGGCGGCACGGCGGCCGCCTACGGCTGCGCCACCGGCGCCCCGCCGTTGTAGAGCGCCGACCGGTCCACGTCCGCGATCGCCGTCTGACCGGTCAGGCCGAGTGCGGTGTCGATGTCGGCCTTCATGACGTCGAGGACGTGTCGCACGCCGGCTTCGCCGCGCGCCGCGACGGCCCACGCCCACGCGCGTCCGATCAGGACCGCGCGTGCGCCCATCGCGACCATCTTGACCACGTCCAGCCCGGTTCGCACGCCGCCGTCGGCGAGCACCTCGACCTCATCGCCCACGGCATCGACGACCTCCGGAAGCGCGCGTGCGGTGGAGGGCACCGCGTCGAGCTGGCGGCCCCCGTGGTTGGAGACGACGATCCCGTCGACGCCCGCCTCCGCGGCCCGGCGGGCGTCCTCGGGGTCCAGCACGCCCTTCACCACGAGGCGGCCGTCCCAGTTCTCGCGCACCCACTCGATGTCCTTCCAGGTGACGCTCGGGTCGAATTGCGAGTCGACCCAGTCCTTGAATCCCGCCGGCGACCCCGCGCCGGGAACAGCCTTCTCCAGGTTGCCGAAGGTCAGCGGGCGTCCGCCGAGCGGGACGCTCGCGATCCAGCGAGGATGGGCGATGAGGTCGAGCGCGCGGCGTAGCGTCGCCCGCGGCGCGCTCGGCGCGCTGACCACCGCGTTGCGGGTGTCGCGGTGCCGCGCCCCGACCACGGCGAGATCGATCGTCAGGAGCAGGACCGGCGAGCCGACCGCCTGCGCGCGCGCCAGCAGGTCCTGCGCGTAGCCGCGGTCGCGCATCAGGTAGAGCTGGAACCACGGCGGGGTGGTCTTCGCCGCGGCGACCTCCTCGATGCTGCAGATCGACACGGTCGACTCGGTGAACGGCACGCCCGCCCTCTCCGCCGCCCGCGCGGCCTGAACCTCAGCGCGCCTGGCCAACATCCCGCCGAGGCCGACCGGTGCGAGCACGATCGGCAGCGCCAGGCGCTGTCCGAGCACCTCGACGGAGGGATCGCGGACGCTGACGTCCCTCATCACGACCTGCCGCAGCAGCACGCGTTTGAGATCCGCCACGTTCGCTCGCAGCGTGGCCTCGTCGTAGGCGCCGCCGTCGATGTAGTCGAAGAGCTGACGGGGCAGCCGCCGCCGCGCCAGCTCCCGGTAGTCGAGGGCCGTGGCCGGAGCCACGCCGAGCGGACGGTCGGCCGCGAAGCGCGTCACGGCGACTGATGTTCCCAGATCCCTACGCGCGGAAGCCCGCGATCGCCTCCGCGAGCGCGGCGTGCATCGGCATCGAATCCTGCACGCCGAACATCTCCAGAAGTTGCCTGGGCGGCGAGTCGAGAGCCGCCACCAGGCGCAGCTCCTGTCCGCGAAATCGCGTACGTCGGCGGAGGTCGAGCAGGAGCTGCAGTCCGGAGCTGTCGAGATATCGCGTCGCTGAGAGGTCGAGCACCAGCCCCCGAGCGCGGTTGTCGAGGACCGCAGCGATTCGTCCGAAGACCTCGTGCGCATTGGTCATGTCGACCTCGCCATCGAGCGCGGCGATCACGATGTCGTCGTCGCGGCGCACGCGCAGCGCCGCACCACCGAGCGTCGCCGATGCGTCAAACGACTGCCGCGGAGCTGGCCGCGCCGTCCGAGCTTGCTCGGGCTCCCTTCGCGCCTCGTACGCCGCGTTCGAGAGGCGTCGCGACATCTGGACGACGGTGCCGTCGTCACCGTGAGTCATGACGACCTCGTCCATCGTCTTGCGCATGATCGCCAGGCCCCGACCCCGATGCTCCCCGCGCGGTGTTCGCCACTGCCCGAAGTCGCGCACGCTCACGATCACTTCGCCGCTGCCCAGACGTGCCTCGATCTCCAGTTCGGCTTCGCCCGGCCCATAGGCGTGCTCGATCGAGTTGGTGCTCGAGCCACCGACGAAGCGAGCGGCGGACATCGGAAAGCGTCTGGGGGTGTGCCGGAACCCGCAGGTGCAGCGGCTCGCCGTGCACGGGAAGCACCCGGAAGGCGAGAAGCGCAACGTCGTCGGATAGCTCCGCGCGATCGAGCACGTGGTCGGCGATGTGGTCGCAGAGCGGGCGGACGCCGCTCGGGGCCTGCGCCGCGGCCCGTTCGAGGTCCCGAATGCCCTCGAGGAGCGTCCCGTGCGTGCGCTCGACGAGTCCGTCGGTGTAGAGCAGGAGCGTGTCTCCAGCCGCCAGATCGTCCTCTGCCTCGGTGTAGCGGGTGTTCGGCTCGACGTTGAGTGGAAGCGAGGCGGGAAGCTCGAGCCTGCGGACGGCTCCGCCGGGCGAGACGACCAGCGGCGGAAGGTGCCCTGCGTTCGCGATCTTGAGCCGACCGGTCGCCGGGGCGTAGGCGACGCAGAGCGCGGTCGCCATGTCGCGGAATCCTGCGGCGCTGGCGAGCCGGTTGACGCGCGCGAGGATCGTCGCCGGCGACCCGCCTTCGAGCGTGTAGGCACGCGCGCCGGTCCGCAGCTGGCCCATCATCGCCGCGGCCCGGACGCCGCGGCCCGCGACGTCGCCTCGAGCCGCAAGCTCGACGCCGGCGATATCGGGCAGACGGTCGGGGAGGAGGCTTCGCTGGAGCGTCTCCGCCACGCCGTGCTCGTGTCGGTAGAGGCGGGCGTTGTCGGCCGCGAGCGCGCACCGGTTCGCGAGGTCCTCCGCGACGCGGAGGTCGGCCTCTTCGAACCGCCGCGCTGATCCCCCGTACACGAGCGCGAGCGCGCCCAGCGTCCTGCCGCGCGCGTGGAGGGGGACGATTGCGGCCGAGCGAAATCCCAGCTCGCGCAGGAGGTCGTCCTGCTCGCCACCGGTGGCGGTCGGCACAAGGAATGCCGGCGCTTCCGCGAGCACCTGGGAGCGCGCGGTATGAACCACGCGGGCAATCGCGGATGACCCGTCCGAGTCCGGCGGCGCGCGCTGGGCGAGCTCCCGCAACAACGCTTCTCTGTTCGGATCGGCGTGCGCCATCGCCGCCGGCCTGAGCTCGCCCCCCTCGTCCAGCACGAAGATGACGCACCAGTCCGCCTGATCCGGCACGGCCGTGCGGGCCACCGCGTCGAGGGTGCGGTCGAGCTCGAGCGACGAGACGAGCACCCTGCTCGTCTCGGCCAGAAAGCGCTGGGTGTCCTCGGCGCGCTTCCGCTCGCTGAGTACCGCCGCGAGCAGCAGCGCGGTCAGGGCGCCCACCCCGCAGAACAACTGCGATTCGAGCAGGTTCTCGTCCCGTGACCCGCGGGCGAAGGGTCCTCCGCCCCGAGCGGTGATCCAGACGGCGACGGAGGCAACCGCGAGGCTCGCCACCGCAGCGCCGATCTGGCGGAACCTGAGGGCCGCGACGACGAGGCCGGGGAACGCCAGGAACGCCAGCGGCGTCGTGGGCGTGAGCGAGAGGACACTCACGGCCACGACGAGCCCGACGAGCGCTGCGGCTTCCAGCCTGCGCGATCGCACGAGCTCCAGCCAGCCCCGGCGGCTCGCAAGGAGCATCAGGACGGGAGCGACGAGGAGATCGCCACCCATGTCTCCGAGCCACCACAGCCGCCAGAAGAACCCGAACCGGTCCGCGGGGATCTCTCCACCCAGGAGGAGACTGGTGTTACCGATCGTGGCGCTGACGGTCGTGCTGAGCACCGCCGCGCAGACCACGAGCACGAACACGTCCCTGACGCGGTCCAGCGATGGCCGGAAATCGAAGCGCGCGAGGAGGGCCGCGCCCGTGAGGGCTTCGAGGGTGTTGCCCACGGTGATGCCGAGCGTCGTGAGCACCGACACGTCGGTGGTGCCATTGGCCAGGAGCGCGCCGAGGGCCACACCCGGCCAGAACCGGTATCCCCAGATGACGAGTGCGCCCAGGGCGATTCCCGTCGGTGGCCAGACGGCGGTGACGTTCCCCTGCGTGTAGGCCAGGGCGAGCCCGAGCTTCGCCGACCCGAAGTACGCAGCTGCGACCAGCAGCACGCGGGCGGCGAAACCCCGCGTGCCCGATGCCCTCCACCTCATGCGCGCTGCTCGTTGATCCCCAGGTCGCGGTAGCGCTCGTAGGGATGGCTTTCGCCGAAGAGGTAGGCCTTCCCGACCTTCGCGTGCTCGAACGCCTCGACGTCCGAGAGGCTCTGCTTGAACCAGCTCCTGTCAGCGATGGCCCAACCCTAGTCCTCCAGCTCGGCCAGCCGCCGCTCGAGCAGGCGCCGCTCGGCGTCGTCGTGGACGAGTGCAAGCGCGCGGCCGTAGGCGTCGCGGGCCTCCTCGGTGCGGCCAAGGCGCCGCAGCAGCTCACCCCGGGTCGAGTGGAGGTAATGGAAGTCCGCCAGCGCGAGGCCGTCGACGATCGCGAGCCCCGCCTCGGAACCCTCCACCTCGGCGACAGCCACGGCCCGGTTCAGCTCGACGACCGGCGAGGCTGTGAGGCGGGCGAGCTCGCCGTAGAGGCCGGCGATCTGGCCCCAGTCGCGGCCTCCTCGGCGAGGTCGAAGTCGCCGAGGAAGCCGATCAGTGCAGCGAGGACGCGGCCCCACTGGTCGCGGAACGCTTGCTCGAGGATCGCTACTGCCCCGGCACCGGGCGGACCTCCACGGCGCCGCCCATGCTGGCCGCGGGAATCCGCGCCGCCAGCTCGATCGCCGCGTCGAGGTCGTCAGCCTCGTAGAAGCAGTAGCCGCCGATCGCCTCCGCCGCGAGATCGACGCGGCCGCCGTAGCCCTCGTTGAAGATCAGGTAGGCGACCGCGAGCACCGCCGCGAGCCGATCGGGCAGCAGATGGTCGGGAGGCACCCGGAACGGGATCCCCGCTTCCTTGATCTTGCGCTTGGCCCGCACCAGCCGCTGGGCCATCGTCGCGTCGGGGATCAGGAACGCGCGCG
>VAWV01000138.1:2016-12987 GCA_005883295.1 Actinomycetota bacterium | reverse complement strand
CCTTCCGCCGCAGGATGCCGTAGTCGTGCCCGTAGACCCGCACGTCCACCGTGCTGCTCGGGCCCTCCAGCACCCCCGCGCTCCGGTCATCCTCGTAGGTGGTCACGTCGCTGTGCAGGCCGGGCGTGCCGTCTACGACCTGGCGGACGCGCCTGAGCGCCCTGTCGTAGTCCGCGCTCGGCGCGATCCGTACCCAGATCTCGCTCGAGTTCGTCGCGACGAGCCGATCCGAGCTCACCGCACGTCCCACGTCCGCGTCCACGCTCCGGATCCCCGGGATCACACGCAGCTCCGCGGCGGCTCGCCGCGTTATGCGGTCCATCTCGGGAAGCGAGGTGCTCGGCGTTCCCTCCCAGCGCACCAGGATGTCGCGATCCCGGAACGATGGCCGGTCGGGCTCCTCTAGGAACGGGACCATGACGAGGCCGGCCAGGCCCAGGGCCCCGAGCGCCAGCAGCGCCCTGGCGGGCGTGTGGACTGTGCGCCTCACGGTCGCCGCGTAGGCCTGCCTGATGCGCGCGCCGAGGACCGCTCCAGGCCGTCGCCCTGGACTGCGTTCATACAGCAGCACGGCGAGGGCGGGCGCGACCGTGAGCGTGATCACCATGGCGGCCAGCACAGCCAGCCCGTATGCCAGCGCGAGCGGGTGCACGAACGTGGCGGCGAGCCCCTGCGCCACCACGATCGGCACAGCGGTGACCATGACGATCAGCGTCGCGTACGCGATCGGCGTGCGAACCGCGGCGGAGGCTGCGAGGACAAGAACGGCCGACGACTCCTCGCTCCCCTCTGCCCGCCGCGCGCGGACCGTACGCGCGATCTCCTCGCTCGTGGCCACCGCCTGGTCGACCACGATGGCCACGGACATCAACAGACCGGCCACCACCAGGGCATTGACGGTGTAGCCGAGCGCGTCGAGTGCCCAGACGGCCGCGAGCAGCGCTAGCGGGATGGTGAGCGCGCTGATCAGAACGGTGCGCCACTCGAGGACGAACGCGATGAGCGCCAGGAGCGCCAGTGCGAATCCGATCACCGCCAGCAGGGTCAGGTCGTGGATCGCGCTGTGGACATAGGACGCGGGCTCGAAGACGCTGGTGTCCACGCGAACGCCGCCTAACGCGGGCGCGAGCTCATCGAGCACGTTCTTGACACGGTTGGTGACCTCGATCGTGCTGGTGCCAGGCCGCTTGTAGATGGCCAGCAGCAGCCCCGGCCCGCCGTTCACGACGGCGTCGCCGATCAGCGGCTGATGTCCCGCGACCACATTCGCCACGCTGCCGAGGCGGGTGCCCTTCGTGCCCTCGACCGGGACCTGCGCCAGGTCGACCGGCTTCGAGAGCGGAAGCTGGTGCCGGACCTGGAGCCGCTGGTTCGGGCCGTCGAGGAACCCACCTGTGCCGGGGGTCGACGCGTGCAGGAACGTGAGTGGCGACACCAGCTGGGCGTTCCCCGCGGTCGAGATGATCGTGTCGAGCGTGAGGTTGCGGGCGCTGAGCCGGCGGGGGTCGACCAGGACCTGGATCTGGCGGTCCCGCTGACCCCAGATCGCGACGTTCGCGACGCCCGAGACACCGAGCAGCCGCGGCACGATCGTCCAGCGCGCCAGGATCGACAGGTCGACTGGTGAGATCGAGCTCGACGAGAGCCCGACCATCATCACCCGTCCCGTGGTGGAGACCGGCTGCAGCATCTGCGGCGGCGCCGCCACGTTGGGTAGCGCGGCGATCCGGGTGAGCTGCTCCTGCACCAGCGCGCGCGCGTCGAGGATGCTCGTGCCGTGCGGGAAGATCAGATCGATCCGGGAGACGCCGGGGATCGAGTCGGAGTGGAGCGTCCTCACCCCCTTGATCCCGCTCAGGAGGAAGTTCTCCATCGGAACCGTGATGAGCGACTCGACCTCCGCAGCCGAGAGTCCGAGGCTCTCGGTCTGGACCTCGACGGTCGGGGGCCCGAGCTCCGGCAGCACGTCCACACGGGTCTTGTCGAGGTTCACGGCCCCGAGGACCGTCAGGAGGGCCGCCACGGGTATCACGAGCAGCCGGAACCGGACGCTGCCTGCGACTAACCAGCGAAGCATCGAACTATGCGCCTACCGGCCGCCGGCGGCCTGGAATGACGCTCATCGAATGGGATTCCCCCCCGGAAATGGCGGATTCTGGGCGGCTTGTGCGCCGTAAGTCCGACGCAGGCCGCCTTACTTACCACGTTGGGGCAAGCCGCGTCGCGGGGGTCAGCCCGCGCAAGCCCGTGACCGCTCAACACAGGGCCCAGATCCGACTTAGCCCCCAACCTGCGGGGTCAGATCGCGTTTGAGCTAATGGACGCCTGGACTGGCCTCGCCCGGTAGGGGTTTGGGGTGGTTACGAAAACGACGATAATGCGGACATGGAAGTCTCGTCCCTGCCTCGGGCGGGCGACGGGCTCGTACCCCGATCGCGCCGGCTCTCCCGGTTGCTCTCCGATGAGCGCCTGGTCGAACAGATCAGGGGCGGCAGCGAAGCCGCGTTCGAGGCCGTCTACGACCGCCACCACCGAGGGCTGCTCGCGTTCTGCCGCCACATGCTGGCGTCCCAGGAGGAGGCCGAGGACGCGGTCCAGCAGACCTTCATCTCCGCGTACCGCGACCTCACCACGAGCGACAAGCCGATCCGGCTCAAGGCGTGGCTGTACACCATCGCGCGAAACCGCTGCCTGTCGCTCCTGCGCGCGCGGCGCGAGCAGCCGGTGGACGAATTGGAGCTGCCCACCGCCGGTCTATCGGATGCGGTGCTCGAGCGGGAAGACCTACGGCGCCTCCTCGCCGACGTGCGCGCGCTACCCGAGGACCAGCGCGCCGCGATCGTCCTCTCGGAGGTGGGCGATCTCTCCCACGCCGAGATCGCGGAGATCGTGGGGTGCGAGACCATGAAGGTGAAAGCGCTCGTGTTCCAGGCCCGCTCGTCCTTGCTCGAGAGCCGCCGGGCGAGCGAGATCCCCTGCAACGAGATCCGTGAGCAGCTCGCTACGGCGCGCGGGGGAGCCCTTCGGGCCGGGCCGCTCCGCCGGCACCTGCGCTCCTGCCCGGGCTGCTCGGAGTTCAACGAGCAGGTTCGGAGTCAGCGCCAGATGCTCGCCCTGGCCTTGCCGGTGATCCCCTCGATCGGCCTCAAGCAGAGCGTCCTGGCCGCGGTCGGGCTTGGCCCCGGCGCGGCAGGCGGCGTCGCGGCCGGCGGCGCGCTCGCCGGCGGCGGCGCGGCTGGCTCGGGCGTGGCCGCCTCGGCCGGCGGGGCGGCCGGCTCGGGCGTGGCGGCGTCGGCAGGCGGGGCTGGCGTCGGAGCGGGCTTCGGCGCCACGGGCATCGGCGGCACCCTGTCGACCCTCGGCGCCGCGGGCGCGGCGAAGCTCGCCGTGGCGACGGTCGTGGCGGTGGGCGGGGGCCTGGTCGTGAACCACGCGGTGAGCACGAGCAGCCATCACGCCGCGCCGCATTCGGTCTCGGGCGGCTCGAAGCAGCACAGTGGGGCGGGTGGGCAGGCCGGCGGCGCCGGAGCGGGCGCCACCTCGCAGTCACACGGAGGCGCGGCTGGCGCGAACGGCGCCAAGGGCTC
This sequence comes from Actinomycetota bacterium, assembly GCA_005883295.1. GTDB lineage: Bacteria > Actinomycetota > Thermoleophilia > Solirubrobacterales > Thermoleophilaceae > AC-37. The sequence goes on along the minus strand of VAWV01000138.1, from coordinate 9,400 downwards.
GGCCGGCGCGGGCAAGGGGCAGTCGACGGGCGGCAAGTCGGGCGGCGGCCAGGCCAAGGGCAAGGGCAACGGCAAGGGTCATGGCGGGTCGAGCGTGCAGCGCGGGCACGAGCACGGGCACGACGGCACCCACCACGGCAGCGGTTCCTCAAGCACAGGGACGAGCGACACCGTCTCGTCCGGCACGACCGACACGACCACGTCCACCACTACGACGGACACCTCCTCCCACGGCCGCAGCGTTCCGCCGCAGTCGCACGGCGGTAACGCAGGCGGCAACGGGCACCACGACTCCACGCCGCCCCCCGGCAAGGGGCTCGGCGGCTAGCGCCGCTTGCTGCCCACCGGCACGCCGAGCAGCGCCGCCTCCACCTCTCGCAGGCGGTCCACGTCGCCGCGCATCCCGGCCACGGCGTCGTTGAAGAGGAAGGCCTCCGCTAGCCGGACGATGGCGTAGGCCAGCGTCGAGGTGTCGACCGGCGGGTCGTAGGCCCCCGCGCGGACCTCCTCGTCGATCACCTCCTGGATGCTCGCCACGATCCGCGGCTGGAGCGTCCCGGCACCGGACGTGATGATCCGCAGCGCCGCGTCGCGCTCGGCCTCCACGAACCGGCGCAGCGCGGGGGCGTCGGCGAGGCTGCGGTTGAACCGGTCGAAGGTGTCGAGCAGAGCCGGACCGCCGCGCCCCCTGACCAGCTTCCGCGCCTCGACCAGCAGGGGCTCGGCCGCCTGGAAGAGCACCTCGCCGATGAGCCCCTCGCGCGAGCCGAACCAGCGGTAGATGGTCGCGCGGCCCAGGCCCAGATCGGCGGCGATCGCCTGCACGTCCACGCGCCGCCCGCGGAGGTAGTGGTACAGAGCGCTGGCGAGCACCTCCTCGCGGCTCGCGGCGGGGGGGCGGCCGCGCGGCCGGACGGTCGGCGCGGTGCTCACATCGAAGAAGTTAGCGGCGATGGGCGACGGTAGCGGGACATCGACCGTGGGGCCGCTCGCCGGCGGGTCAGCCAACAAACGTACGAGGTCAAAGGCCCTGGTAACCCTGGCGTTTTGGGCACAGCCGGTGTAGCTTGAGCCTACGTCCCGAGGCGCCTGACCGTTCCTATAGCCGCCCCCGACGTAGCGCGTACCCCAAGCGCGTTAACCGTCTCACCAAACCACGGCACGGCTGCCGATGTGGGCGGATGTGCCGGGGACCCATGGAGGGCAAATGACTCGCGAGACCGCACGGATGCACCGGCCCCGTTTCCTCAGGAAGCTGCTGGCGGTGCCTGTTCTCGTCCTCTCGTTCTTCGTCGGCGCGCTGCCGGCGCAGGCGAGCAACACCGTCTCATCGACGTCGTCCGGCAAGTCGACCGGCTCGTACGTGACGCCGCCGGGCTCGTCGAACGGCCCGCCGGCGGGCGCGGGCAGCGGCCACCGGATCCGCTAACCGGACGGTTTCAAAGCCGTAGGTCGCGGAGGACCTGGTGGTCCAAGCGTCTCCGAAGCGCGGCACGCGTCCGGGATTTGGCGCGTATGTGGCGAGTCTGCTCGCGCTTGCGGTCGTGGGGTCGATCACGGTCCCGATGATCTGGCACGGGCGGTTCCCGCTCGGCGACGCCAAGCTTTGGCTGTTCGCTGCGTTCGTCATGCTGGGCGAGCTCCTGCCGATCCGTGTTCCGCGCGGCACCCATGTCGAGGAGGTGACTATCTCGTCTGCCTTCGCGCTCGCGGTGCTGATCGTGTTTGGTCCGTGGGCAGCGCTCGCGGTCTATGTCGGAGCGTGTCTGGTGGCGGATCTGATCCGGCGCACCGCTCCGGTGAAGCTGGCCTTCAACGCCGCGCAGTCCGCAGTCGCGATCTCGGCCGCCGGTGCCGTGCTGGGGCTTCTCGAGGCCGAGCACGGCCAGCTCGCAGGATCGGAGCTGGCAGCGATCCTGGCAGCCGTCGCGACGTTCTTCGTGCTGGACCACGGGCTCGCGGTGCTGGGTATCGCGTTGCTCGGCGGGGAGTCCGTCCGCGACCTTCTGCGCCGCGACGTCGCATTCCTGGCGTGGACGAGCGGCTTCCTGCTCACGCTCACGCCGATGGTCGTTGCGGGGGCGCATGAGAGCCTCTGGCTGATTCCGCTGCTGTTCTTCCCGATGCTCGCCATCTCGTTCGGGGGACGTCAGGCGGTCGCGAACGCCCATAGGGCCCTGCACGACGACCTGACCGGACTGCCAAACCGGGCCATGCTCTACAAGCGGCTCAACGAGGTCGGGGCGGATACCCGCGACCCGCAGGCGTCCGTCGCTGTCCTCCTCGTCGACCTCGACGATTTCCGCGCCGTCAACGACACGCTCGGCCACGACCACGGGGACACGCTGCTCGAGCAGATCGCCGCCCGGCTCGAATCCGTGCTCGAGCCGGACGAGCTGCTCGCGCGTCTCGGCGGTGACGAGTTCGCCCTCGTTCGGCCCGGTCGGTCCGACGGCGAGGCCCTGGAGAGCGCGGCGAAACGGATCGCCGCCGCCTTCGGAGCGCACTTCGAGATCGGCGGCGTCTCGCTCGAGGTGCGCCCGAGCATCGGGATCGCGTCGGCTCCGGTGCAGGGCCTGCATCCGAACGATGTGATCCGGCACGCCGACGTCGCGCTCGACCGCGCAAAGGAGCGGCGCACGCTGTACGAGCTTTACTCCGCCGCCGACGACGAGTACAGCATCGACCGCCTGGTGCTCGCCGGCCAGCTGCGACAGGGCATCGACAGCGGCGAGCTTGTCGTCTATTACCAGCCCAAGCTGGCGCTGCAGAACGGCGGGCCGCACGGAGTCGAGGCCCTCGTGCGCTGGAACCATCCGGAGCTCGGGCTCCTCGGTCCGCAGGCGTTCGTGCCGCTGGCCGAGCACACCGGGCTGATCGAGGTCCTCACGGACAAGGTGCTCGACGCCGCGCTCGCGCAGTGCGCGGCCTGGCGGGGCGAGGGCCTGGAAGTGCGGATGGGCGTGAACCTCTCGGCGCACAGCCTGCTCGACAGCGACCTTCCGGCGCGCATCCTGGGGCTGCTCGACCGCTGGCAGCTTCCACCCGACTGCCTCCAGCTCGAGATAACCGAGAGCAAGGTCGTCGCCGACATCGAGCGCGCGCGCAAGGTCCTCGGCGCGCTCCATGCAGTGGGCGTCCGGTGCGCGATCGACGACTTCGGCACCGGCTACTCCTCGCTGGCCCAGCTCCAGCAGCTCCAGGTCGACGAGATCAAGATCGACAAGTCGTTCGTCATCGACATGGACACGAACGCCGAGGACGAGACGATCGTCCGCTCGACCGTCGAGCTGGGCCGTAGCCTTGGGCTGACCGTCACGGCCGAGGGCGTGGAGAGCGAGACCGTCTGCCGGCAGCTCACCGCACTCGGGTGCGACTACGCGCAGGGCTTCTACATCGGCCACCCGCTGCCCGCGCGCGGATGCCGGCAGGCACTCGCGGCGGCGACGAGGACCCTGGTGGGAGCACATGCGTAGGTCGCGGCGGCTGACGACGGCGCTCGTCTGCGCAGTCGCCCTCGGGGTCGCCTGCGCGGCGGACGCGGTCGCCGCGAGCGGTCCGTACGTGGTCGTCTACAAGGATTCGGTGCTGGACCCGACGGCCACGACCAACCAGCTTCAGACGAAGTACGGGTTCAATGCCCGGTTCGACTACAGCTCGGCGCTCAAGGGCTTCGCCGCGACGCTCACCGACGTCCAGCGGACATCGCTCTCCGTCGACCCGGCCGTCGCGTACGTGGCGGGCGACAAGCCGGTAAGCGCGTCCGGGCTCGTCCCGGTGGTGAGCGGGGAAACGGTTCCGCCGGGGGTCCGGCGCGTCGGCGCGGCGACGCTCACCCAGGCACATCAGTCCGCGAACGGCGCGGTGGCCGTGATCGACAGCGGCGTGGACCTCAAGAACACGGATCTCAACGCGGTCAGCGGCACGAACTGCGTGACGACCGGCACTGCCGCTCAGGACGACAACGGCCACGGCAGCAACGTGGCCGGCGTCCTCGCCGCCAAGGACACGGGCTCCACCCTCACGGGGGTCGCGCCCGGGACCAAGATCTACGCGGTGAAGGTCTTGAACTCCCGCGCCACGGGCACGCTCTCCCAGATCATCTGCGGGATGGACTGGGTGACCGCGAACGCCGCCGCCCTGAACATCAAGGTCGCCAACATGAGCATCGAGGGCTCCGGCTCGAACGACAGCAACTGCGGCGGCACAAACAACGACGCCTGGCACAAGGCGATCTGCCGCTCGGTGGCCGCCGGCGTCACCTACGTCGTCTCGGCCGGGAACGCCAAGGCCGGCTTCGCCTCCACCATCCCGGCCGCGTACCCGGAGGTGCTCACCACGACCGCGATGTCCGACACCGACGGGCTCGCGGGCGCGAAGGGCGCGGCGCCCAGCTGCAAGTCCGGTGAGAAGGACGACTCTTACGGCACGTACTCCAACTACGCGGTGAGCTCCACGGACATCGCACACACGATCGCCGCGCCCGGGACGTGCGTCGTTGGCGACAAGATCGGCGGCGGCACCACCACGTACTACGGCACGAGCCAGGCGGCGCCGCACGTGGCCGGCACGGTGGCGCTGTGCCTCGGAAGTGGCGGAATCGCCGGGCCCTGCAGCGGCCTCGCCCCGGCACAGATCGTGTCGAAGATCCGGAGCGACGCCGCCGGCTACGCCACCCTGAGCAACGGCTTCACCGGCGACCCGCTGCGGCCGATCACGGGCAAGTACTTCGGGTACCTGGACGCCGCGGGCCTCTACTGATCCGCGCCGCAGCGCGCGGTCCCAGCCTTCCGGCTCCGGCGAGCGGTTAGCGTACGCGTGAGCCGATGCCCTCGTCGAACGGATCACAGCCCGCCGCCCCGACGGTCGCGATCGTCGGCGCCGGCTTCGGCGGCATCGGCATGGGGATCGAGCTGCGGCGGGCGGGGATCGACGCCTTCACGATCGTGGGGCGGGCCGACGGGATCGGGGGCGTGTGACGCCAGAACTCCTATCCGGGCCTGACCTGCGACGTCCCGTCGCATCTCTACTCGTTCTCGTTCGAGCCCAAGCACGACTGGTCGCGCCGGTACCCGCGCCGCGAGGAGATCCTGGTGTACCTCGAGCACTGCACGGACAAGTACGGGCTCCGTGACCACCTGCGGCTGAACACCGAGGTCGCATCCTGCGAGTTCGACGAGGTTTCGGGTCGGTGGTGGATCCAGCTGGCGGATGGCGACCGGCTAGAGGCCGACTTCCTGATAACGGCGACCGGGCAGCTGTCGCTGCCGGCCTATCCGGACATCCCTGGCCTCGACCGGTTCAAGGGCGCGATGTTCCACTCCGCGCACTGGAACCACGACTGCGACCTGACCGGAAAGCGGGTCGCCTCGCTCGGCACCGGCGCGAGCGCGATCCAGTACGTGCCCGAGATAGCCCGGATGGTGGAGAAGCTGTACGTCCTCCAGCGCTCGCCCGCGTGGCTGGTCCCGAAGCCCGACCGGCCCTACCGGCCGCGCCAGAAGGCCATCTTCAGGCGCTTCCCCTGGCTGCAGCGACTCAACCGCTGGAGCGTGTACTGGCGCTTCGAGGCGCTCATCCTGGCGCTCACCAGGGCCAAGTGGCTCGCCAAGCCGTTCATGGCCGGCTACGAGCGGCGGCTCCGGAAGGAGATCCCGGACCCGGACGTGCGAGCCAAGCTCCTGCCCGACTACCCGCTCGGCTGCAAGCGGATCCTGATCTCCAATGACTTCCTGCCCACGCTCGCGCGCCCGAACGTCGAGCTGGTGACCGATCCGATCCGCGAGATCGGTGCCGATCGGGTGATCACCGTGGACGGCGCGGAGCGTGAGGTCGACGCGATCATCTTCGGCACCGGCTTCAGGGCCACCGACTTCCTGGCCCCTATGGACGTGACGGGGCTGGGCGGCCGCGACCTCAACGAGGCCTGGCGCGACGGCGCCGAGGCCTACCTCGGGATCGCGGTCAGCGGGTTCCCCAACATGTTCATGCTGTACGGCCCGAACACCAACCTCGGGGTGGGCTCGATCATCTTCATGCTCGAGAGCCAGATCGCCTGGGTGCTGGAGGCGATGCAGCAGCTCGAGCGCAGCGGCGCCCGCTGGATGGACGTGGACCCCGACGCCCAGCGCAGGTTCAATGCGGATGTCCAGGAGCGACTCGACGACACCGTGTGGACCGCCCAGTGCCACAACTGGTACAAGACGGAGTCGGGCCGCGTGGTGAACAACTGGCCCGGCTTCACGTTCGAGTACCGGCGTCTCACCCGGCATCCGAACCTCGCCGACTTCACGCTCGCGGCGCCCGCCGAGGCCTAGAGCGCCCGCGAAGCGCGGGCGAGCGTCCCGGTCGAGTCCACGACCGTGACCGATATGCGCGCGCCGCTCGCGAGCCGCCGCACCACGGGCCGCCCGTCGGCGTGGCCTCCATCGCCGAAGCGCCACCGCCAGGCCAGCGCCGGCGGGCGCCCGCCACGGACCTTCGTCGTCAGCCGGTACACCGAACCGTGCAGGCGGCGGGCCACGATCCGGACGCGCAGCCTCGGGAACACGCTCACGGGCAACCGCCAGCTGGCGGGCTGCCCGTCGGTGTTCACCGCGGACACGACCGCCGTGTAGCGGCCGGGGCGGAGACCGTGCGCCGTGCGCACCTTGCCCACCGGCCCGAGGCCGCCCTGCCCGTAGTCCTGGCCGGTGTCGAGGAACCCGGTCGCGGCGCCGGTGCCGTCCCCGAAGCGCCAGTGCACCCGATCGCCCTCGGGGCGCGAGCTGCTGCCCTTGGGCGGGGTGTAGATGGCCTCGAAGACGAGCTTCGCGCGGCCGCCGCGCCCCGCGTCGGCGGCGAGCGGCGCGGCCAGCGCCTCGATGCCCGGCTGCGCGTCGCGGCCGAACTCGGTCGTCTTCTGCTCCGGCGGCGTGTAGGTCGTGGTCGTGAAGCCGATCTTGCCGATGAGCCCGAGCTGCCCCTCGATGAACTGGTCCCCGGCCTGCGGGGCGACATTGAAGATGTGATGATCGCTGCCGTAGGCGGCGGTGAAGGGGTAGACCCAGGACGGATAGAAGTAGCCGAGGTCGTCCTGGCCCTTCGACAGGAGCGTGACCGACCACGCCCCGCGGGTGTGCAGCCGCAGCGAGTGCGAGACCTCGGGGAACGGCTCGCCCGGCATCGACGTATACAGCGTGCGGCCGATCCGCAGCGCCGAGAGCCACGTGCCCAGCACGTTGCCTGACAGGTACGGCGGCGTGTCGGCGCGGTCGATCGGATAGATGCCGGAGGCCTGGGCCTCCTGCTCCTTCTGCGGATCGGGAAGAGACCAGGCGTGGTTCAGGGCGAGCAGTGCGCCGTTGGTCGCCGGGATCTGCACGAAGGTCTCCGCCGCGCGCAC
>VAWV01000138.1:0-1951 GCA_005883295.1 Actinomycetota bacterium | reverse complement strand
CCCAGGGTCCCGGGTCCGACCACCGCGACGCCTCCGAGCTTCCGCTGCAGGGCGCGTGCAACCCAACCGAAGTAGTCCGCGCTGAAGAAGCGCGCCATGTCGCCGCGGACGTGGGCGCCGTGCACGCTCACGCTCGCGAAGGTGGCGATCGTGGCGCGTGAGCGGGGGACGAGGGCGCGCAGCACCGTGAGCTGCCCGTCGTTGGCCCAGCCCGGATAGCTGTCGGTGTCGATCACGTGCGTGTCGAGCCGCCCGGCGTCGAGCGTGGCCGCCTGGAGGTAAGCGCGTCGCGCCGCGCGCGCGGCGGCGACCAGCGCCCGCACCACCTGGTCATGGACCAGTTGTAGATACACGCGCGGAGACGGGCCCCAGATGCCCTCGAGCGTCGGGCCCGCGTGGGTGTGGGTGGCCTGCACGACGATGTCGCCCTGAGCCATGCGCGGCGCACCAGGTAGCGCGCTGATCGCCTTCGCCGCGGTGGCGCGCTCGTCGGTGATCCCGATCGTCGGCGACTCCTGATAGGAAGCGAAGTAACCCTGTGCGTCGACCGTCACGAAGGCCACGGCGTGGCGCTGGCCGGCCACGTAGAAGGCGCGCACGGTGATCGGGTCGTGCTCTTTCTTGATCGGCGGGCTGAGGCCGAAGCCACCTGAGAAGAGCGGCACCCTCGGCGGGATCGCCCTGACAGCGGCGCCGACGCGGAAGACAGCGGGTCGAGCCCGCGCGGAGGCGATCGCCGGGACGCCCGCGAGCAGCGCGAATCCGACCACTCCGACGACGAGCGCCACGCGCCTCCCGCGCATGTCCGCAGGGTACCTCCGGGATGGCGCCGGAGAGCCAGCACCGAGCGAACGGTCGTTTCACCACACCCGACGGTGGTGAAACGACCGTTCACCTCGTCGCGGGCGACGTGGTTCCCGACCTCAGGCGGCTACAACCCGATGCTCACGATCGACGCGCTGGCCTGGCGGGCGGCGGAGCGGATCGCGCGGCGGGGACGGCCACCCAGCCTGAGCGCCGGTCTCAGGGAACGGCGATGACCGCCAGATTGCCGGCCGTGTAACTGGCATTGCCCGCGCTGTGGCCGCACTCGATGCGGACGGTGTAGGTGCCGGCCGGCTCAATTGCGGTCCCGACGATCGGAAGCGCTGCATCCTGGTTGGGTCCAGCTCCGGCGAAGTCCGCGTAGGCGCCCCTGCTGATCCTGCGGAAGTTCGGACCGCGCCCGATCTGGAGGAAGCAGTAGACGTCACTGCCGGCGTCCCCCTTCACGTTGGCGCTGGCGGTGGCGATGATGCGGCTCGGGGATCGCGTCGTGATCGAGGTGCTCAGCGCCGTGAGCTCCGCGGGAAGGGAAACGTCCGGACTGGGATCGTTGCTGTTCGCGGCCGACACCGGGAGCTGCCCCTTGGCGAAGTCCTTGGCGAGCAGCTTCCCGTCGCCGACCTTCGACGAGTCGACGGCGTTCTTGCCTATGTCAGCGCGGTGGACCTGGCCGTCGATGATGTTCTTCGACCCGACCGTGTTTGGCCCGAGCTTGAATGCGGCATACGACGCGCCGCCAAGCGCAAGGAACACGGCGATCGTTGCCATGACGTTGGCGTATGTGAGCCCGCGCCGCAGGCGAGTGAGCATGGAATTCCCTCCTCGGCGACACTAACCGACTGCTGAAGGGCGGGTCAAGGAGCGCGGCGCCGAGTCATGCGGTCCATCGCGCGGCGCAGGGCACTGGCACTGAGCCTCCCCGCGGGCACCGGGAAGGCCCGGTAGCTGTACTTCAGGTCGCGGAAGTAGAGGTGAGCGACCGCCGCGCCGCCCGGCGCCTGCTCGGTGATCAGCGGAAGGCCGCCCCAGCAGATCACCCAGTCGCCGCCCGGGAGTTTCCTGGCGCTGCCCGCGAAGCCGGACCAGGTGGCCTCGGGGTTCGTGACCTGCTCGACGAAGGTCGCCG
>VAWV01000137.1 GCA_005883295.1 Actinomycetota bacterium | reverse complement strand
GTGATCTCGGGGTAGTGCTCCGTCACCCCCGTGCGGATCACGTTCGCCGCGCCCGTGTCCGCCTCCGGATCCGGGGGAAAGCGCTTCTGCAGCTCCCACGCCAGCTGCACCTTGGCCGGATCGGCGTGTGCGGCCGCGACCTGCTTGATCGAGCCGTCCTCGTCCCGCAGCTGCACCGTGCACCAATCCACCAGCTCGGGAACCGCGATCTCGGCCACGTTCTGGAGCGTTTTCTCGTAGTCGAGTGACGAGGCGAAGATCTCGCCGGCCCGCACGAGGAACTCGGCGCGCGCACGCGCGGCGCGGCTCTCCTCGAATAGCCGGGCGCTGTCGATCGCGAGCGCGAAGCGGCGCGCCAGGTGACGGGCGAACCGGACATCAGCCGCGCCGTAATGACGACCATCGCGCGTGGAGAGCAGAGTGAGGGCGCCGAGCGTCCGGGCGCGGGTGATCAACGGGACGATCAGGTACGACCGCGGCGCGAGCTTCGCGTACAGCTCGCGCTCCTCGTCCGAGAGCTCGATGTCGGCGGAGGGCGTGGCGCCGGTGTCGTAGACGTGCTCCGGCTCGCCGGTCCGCACCACCGCGGCGACACCGGCGCCTCCACCCACCCGGGCCCGGAACCGGCGGCGCAGCTCCAGCAGCAGCTCCTCCTTGGCGGGGTCCGGGTGGCGGCTGGTTATCTGGCGGAGCGATCCATCGTCCTGCACCACGTCGATCGCGCACCAGTCGGCCAGATCGGGCACCGCAAGCCGCGCGACGTCCTCGAGCGTCTGCTCGTAGTCGAGCGACCGCGCGAGGACCTCGGAAGCTCCGTCCAGGAAGTCGAACGCCTGCTCGGCGGACAGGAAGCCTCTCTCGCGGGATGCGCGCTCAACCGACACCGCGAGGATCATCCCCCTTTGGGACCGGCATATGCAAGTGGGCTATCGCGGCAGCGGCCGCGACGCACCCCTTCGGACCTCTCGGGCCCGATGCCGGCGTCCGAGCGTGCGGGAGACCGCGCGCGAGGCGAGCCAGTGCCAGCCGAGGAACATGCCCCACCAGGCCATCGGCCACCCCGGCCAGAACTCGCCGCCACCGGTCGCGGCCCAGAGGGCCACGAGGCCGCCGTTGACGGCGACGTACGACGTGGCATGCGCCCGCCACGCGGCCCGGTTCGCGTCCCGCATGCGCTTGGCAGCGCGCGGGCCGCGGCCGCGCGGCAGGTCCACCAGCAGCGCGTCCAGCTCGCCGCGCGTCGTCGAGCGGTACGCGATCTCGACCCGCTCCTCGAACTCGGGCGCGGAGATCCGTCCCGCGGCGAAGTGGTCGCGCAGCTTGTCGACCGTACGCTCGCGCTCGTCGTCCGATGCCCGGATCTGGCTTCGCGCGAGAAACCTCGCGAGATCTCCCGCCATTGGCGGGATTATGCCCTTCTGCGCCAGCTCCGCGCGCCTACCAGCGCTCGTCTTCGCCGAACATCGGCCCGATCTGAGCGGCCACCGCGAAGTCGCCCTCGATCTCGAGCTTGCCCTCCATCATCGCCCGCGCCGGATCGAGCTCCCGCGCGAGCACCCGGGCGAAGACCGGCACGCTCATGCGCATCTTCACGCTGGCGTCGTCCGCGGGGCCCTTGGATGCCACCGCTCGGCCGTCGACGATGGCCACGTGCCACATGCGAGTTCCCCGTGGCCCCTGGAGCTCCCACTGGATCGATCCCTTGAAGCCGCGGCTCTTCTCCGGGATGAACGCGCGCTCCATCCCGCCGAAGGCCATCTTCAGCGCCGCCGTGGTGCCGAAGAGCCGCTCAAGCTGCTCGTCGCTGCGCCTGCGCACGAACGCGGCGAACGCGCCCTCGGCCAGCGTGTTTAGGCGCCGCCCGAGCGAGGCGCCGTCACCGCGCGGCGCCTTCGGCGGGGCGCTGCGCAGGTCGTAGGCGGGCGTCGGCTCATCCTGAGGCGAGACCACGTAGGGCATCGCGGTGCGAGGCGGCTTGCGCCGCCCCACCGCACGAGCGCAGGCCGCGGCGAGGCGCTCGCGCCGAAGAGCTCGAGCGACTCGCAGACGTGCTCGTGCTTCGTGTGCCCGGTCTGCAGGGCGAAGATGACCTGATCAACCCCGGAGCGTTCGAACCGCTCCACCAGCTCGGCCACCTGCTCCGGAGTCCCTATGGCGCCGCGCAGAGATCCAAACCCCTGCTCGAGGAGCTTCACGCCCAGCGGCTCCTTGTCCGGGTTCACGATCTCGCGCGCGAACCCCTTCTTCGCCCGGTCGCGCTGGAACTCCGCCCACACGTCGGTGCGGCCCGGCTCGTGCTCGCCGAAGACGTAGTAGTGCGCGAGCGAGTAGCCGAAGAAGTGCGCGCCGTCGATCCCCCGCTCGATGGCCTCCGCCTCGTCGTCGTGGATCATCATCGGCAGGACGACCGCGAAGTTGGGGTTCACGCTGAAGCCCGCGGGCACGCACTCCTCCGACTCGAGGATCGCGTAGTACTCGTCGACCCATTCCCTCGCGTCCTCGGGCTCGATGAACGAGAACGAGAGGGCGCCGAGGCCCTTGCGCGCGGCGAGCAGGATCGTGTCGCGCCGGCTGCACGCCACCCACAGCGGCGGGTGCGGCTTCTGCTTCGACTTCGGCATCACGTTACGCGGCGGCATCTGGATATGCCGGCCTTCGACCCCGGCGAATGGCTCCTCCACGAACATGCGCGCGACCGCGTCCAGCGCCTCCTCCCACTGCTCGCGCTTCTGGTCGCGCACGACGCCGAAGCCGCCGAGCTCGGCCTGGGAGCTCGCCTCGCCCGTGCCCAGGTCCACCCGCCCGCCGGACACCAGGTCCAGCGTGGCCGCGCGCTCGACCACGCGCGCGGGATGGTTGAACGCCGGCGGCAGCTGCACGATCCCGTGCCCGAGCCGGATCCGCTTGGTCCGCTGGCTCGCGGCGCCCAGGAACACCTCGGGCGCGCTCGAGTGCGAGTACTCCTCGAGGAAGTGGTGCTCGACCTCCCAGACGTAGTCGAAGCCAAGCCGATCCGCCAGCTCCACCTGGTCGAGCGCGTCGCCCAGCAGGCGTTCGGTGGACCCGTCCTCCCAGGGACGCGGCTGCTGGTGCTCGTAGAAGATCCCGAACCGCATCTACTGGGCGGAGGCTAACTCCGCTCCTGATGGAGCAGCGTGCGCGGGGCGCCGCTCGCGCAGGACCGCTCGCATCAGCTTGCGGTTGCGGAGGTGCTCCGTGCCGTCGACCAGGAGGATCGATCGAAGGCCCAGCACCGGGGCCATCGTCTGGCGACTGTCGAAGACGCGTGCCAGCTCGGGCACACCCGTGAACACCGCCTTGACGGGGCGGGGTCGCTCACGAACATCACGTTCGCCGTCTGGCCCGGCCCGCCGAAGCCCGGCAGGCGCGCCGTGAACGGATCGCCGTAGCGCTTCGCGCAGCGCTCCATGAAGGCCGCCGGCGCGAACGTCCACTCGAGCGACTGCACGAACGCGGGCTCCCGTGGTCCGGGTGGAAGGCCCACACCCCGAATGATCGCCGTTATCGAACCGGAGCGGCCCAAGGACGACTCCGGGCCCCCCAGAGTGGGAGGCCCGGAGCTCTCAGATCGCGGTGGTCGCCGGTCCCGAGCTACTCGGAGACGTGGACGGCCTTCCACTCGACGCTGCCGCTGCTGCAGGTCCCGTGACCGCTGACGGCGATCGTGCGACGCAGCCGGCCCGACGCCCGGTTGTCCACGATGCGGCCCTTGAAGACGTCCTCGCCTCCGGGGTTGCTCGCGGATCCGTTGAAGTGGCCGTCGAACCCGATCGGGATCGAGCCGCCGTGCTTCGAGACGGTGCTGAAGTGCGTCCCATCGGGACAGGTCACCCTGACCTCGAAGCGGATGTGCGATATGCGGGTATCGGTGGCGATGAACGTGACCTTCGCCCGCCGGTAGTGGCCCTCACCCTGGGCGTTCTTGGTGAAGAACTTCCCGTCGGTGTGACCGCGGTACTTCCCGTCGACGTGCTGGTCGTCGGCCACTGCGGCGCCGGCCGTCAGGGCCGAGATGACAAGCGCGAGTACTCCGATGCGGCTGAGCTTCATGAAACGAGTCCCTCCCGTTGATGGTGGGGTCGTCTACCCCTCGAATGGACGGGTCGTTACCCCTCGAACAGGGCCATCCTAAGCACGGCTTGGGGCCTCGCGCAAGACCTGGTCAGGTGGAAAACCGCTCGCCTGCCCGAAGTCGCTCGAGTCCCAGCCAGGCGAAGTTCATCACCGAGTCGACCAGGTCCTTCCGCTGGACCTCCGGGTGGTCGCCCCACCACAGCGCGAGCGACTGGACGGCGCCCGTCAGCTGCTGTCCGAGCATCTCGATCGCCTTGGCGTCCCGCCGCGGATCGCCCCGCCCCTTGCGCGGCTCGGTGGCGATCATGCCCGCCACCGCGGCCGCGGTCTGGCGCTGCACAGCGGCGACGATCCCGACCACCTCGGGCTCGACCGCGTCGCGGAACAGCATCCGGAACGCGTCGCGCCGGGTCTCCACGAACCCGAGGAACGCGTCGACGCCCGCCCGCAGGCGTACCTCGCCGGGGTCGGAGGTGGCGGCCGCGTCGGCGAGCCGCTCGAAGATCTCCTGGACGTGACTCTCTAGCAGCGACACGTGGAGGTCGCGCTTCGACGGGAAGTGCTCGTAGATCAGCGCCTTCGAGATGCCGGCGGCCTGGGCGATCTCGTCGATCGACGACCCGTTGTAGCCGCGCTGGGCGAAGACCTCCAGAGCGGCGTCCAGGATCGCCTCGCGGCGCGCCTCGGCGGTGAGGCGCTTGCGTGGGCCCCTCTCAGGTGTCTTGGCGGTGCTCGTCTGCGTGCGCGTGCTCACGGTTCTCCGGCGTTACCTCAACTGACCAATCGGTTAGTTAGTGTACAGGTGGTGCCGCCGCTGCCTCGAAGGCGCCTGCGCCATCCCGACGGCCCCGAAACGTCCCTCCAGGAGGATCGATGGAACACGAGGAGATAACTCTGCACGGCCACCGCGTCAGCTACCGCCGCGCCGGCTGGGGTCCGGTCATCGTGCTGATCCACGGCATCACCGGCAGTTCGCTCACGTGGGAGGACGTGATCGAGCCGCTGGCCGAGCGCTACACGGTGGTTGCACCGGACCTCCTGGGCCACGGCGAGTCCGCCAAGCCACGTGGCGACTACTCGCTCGGCGCGTACGCGAGCGGCGTCCGCGACCTGGTTCAGGCGATCGGCCACGATCGGGCCACGGTGGTCGGGCATTCGCTTGGCGGCGGGGTCGCCATGCAGTTCGCCTACCAGTTCCCGGAGCGCTGCGAGCGGCTCGTGCTCGTGTCCAGCGGCGGGCTCGGCCGCGAGGTGCACATGCTGCTGCGCGCGGCGGCCCTGCCGGGGTCCGAGCTCGTGCTCCCGCTCCTGGCGTCGCCGGGCATCATCGGGCGGGTCGACGCGGTGGGGGCGTTCCTGAGCCGCCTCGGCCTGCGGGCGGGCGCCGACCTCGACGAGCTGTGGCGCGGGTTCTCCTCGCTCGCCGACGGCGGAGCGCGCGCGGCGTTCATCCACACGCTGCGAACCATCCTCGACCCGGGCGGCCAGCGTGTGAGCGCCACCGATCGGCTGTACCTTGCCGCTGAGATGCCGACGCTCATCGTCTGGGGCGAGCGCGATCCGATCATCCCGTTCCGGCACGGATTGCGGGCATCCGAGCTGGTCCCCGGCA
The DNA here is from genome assembly GCA_005883295.1 of Actinomycetota bacterium. Lineage (GTDB taxonomy): Bacteria > Actinomycetota > Thermoleophilia > Solirubrobacterales > Thermoleophilaceae > AC-37. The sequence goes on along the minus strand of VAWV01000137.1, from coordinate 3,597 downwards.
GTCGGTTCGTCAGCTTCCCGGACGCGGGCCACTTCCCGTACCGGGACGACCCGCGGCGGTTCGTCCGCGAGCTCGCCGACTTCATCGAGTCGACCGAGCCGAGCGACGCCCGGGACGAGCGCTTGCGCGAGCTGCTCAGGGAAGGCGCCTAGCGATCGCAGGCGTCGATTTCGAGGCCGAGGGACTCCTCGAGGGACTCGACGGCGCCGCACGCAAGGCGCGGCTCGAGCTGCTCGACCAGCTGCACGACTCCGGGTTCTCGCTCGACGAGCTGCGGGAGGCGGTGGAGGAGGGCAGGCTCCCGCTCCTGCCCGTGGAGCAGGTGCTCGGTGGCGAGGCCAGGTACACGCCCAAGGAGCTGTGCGAGCAGACCGGGCTGCCGCTCGAGTTCATTGCGCGGCAGCGCCAGGCGCTCGGGTTGCCGCGCCCGCGCCCCGACGACCGCATCCTGAGCGACGCCGACCTCGAGGCGCTGAAGACGCTCAAGCAGCTGCTCGACGCCGGGCTCCCGGAGGACTCCCTTCACGAGACCGCGGTGGTGATGGGGGAGGCGATGGCCCGGGTTGCGGACGCCTCGCGAGAGGCCGTCGGCCGGACGCTGATCCGGCCCGGTGACACCGAGCGCGACTTCGGGCTGCGGGCGGCGGAGGCCTCGAAGGTGCTCACCCCGCTCGTCGCGGATCAGCTGGAGTACGTGTTCCGGCTGCACCTGCTGGAGCAGCTGCGCAGCACGGTGATCGACCAGAACACCCTCCAGTCGGGGGAGCTGCGCGGCGCCCAGGAGGTGACGGTCGCCTTCGCCGACCTGGTCGGGTTCACCAAGCTGGGCGAGGCCCTGCCGCCCGAGGAGCTCGGTGGCGTGGTGGCCCGGCTCACCGACCTGGGAGTCGAGGCCGCGGAGGCGCCAGTTCGTCTGGTGAAGACGATCGGCGACGCCGCCATGCTGGCCGGGCCGGATCCCGCGGGCGTGGTGCACGCCGCGCTTCGGCTCGTGGACATGGCGGAGCAGGAGGCAGAGGACTTCCCGAGCATCCGCTCCGGGGTGGACGCCGGTCCGGCGCTCGAGCGTGCGGGCGACTGGTACGGCTCGCCGGTGAACGTGGCGAGCCGCGTGACCGGCGTGGCCCGGCCGACGAGCGTGCTGGCTACCTCCGAGGTGCGCAACCTCACGGAGGACGAGTTCAGGTGGTCGCCGGCCGGCCGGCGGAAGCTGAAGGGCGTGCGCCACCCGGTCCGCCTGCATCGCGCGCGACCGCTGAAGGCCGACTAGCGGTCCGGGCGCTCCGGGTAGACATCGTCGATCGTGGTGAGGGCCGTGTAGGGGGCGCCGTTCGCGGCCTCGCGGATCGCGTCGGCGCCACCGGCCAGGCGGTCGAGGATCGCCATCACGCCGCAGACCTCGAAGCCATCGGCGCGCACGCGGTCGATCGCCTTGATCGTGGAGCCGCCGGTCGTCACCACGTCCTCGACCACGAGGCAGCGGGTGCCGGGCTCGAGCAGCGGGCCCTCGATCCAGCGCGACAGGCCGTGCTCCTTTCGCTCCTTGCGAACGAAGAAGGCGTCCACGTCGGCGCCGCCCGCCAGCGCGGCGCAGGCGATGGGGTCCGCGCCCATCGTGATCCCGCCGACCGCCTGCGCGCCGCATTGCCGGGCCTCGGCGGCGGTCAGCTCGGCCAGCGCCGTGAAGCCGGCCGGCCTCAGGATCGCGCGCTTCGCGTCGATCAGGTAACCGGCCTTGCGCCCGCTCGTGAGGGTGACCTCTCCGATGACGAGGGCGTGCTCGCGGAGCTCGTCGATGAGCGTCTGGCGCGCGCTCACCCGCGCCGCCCGTGCGCCAATCCGAGCCAGAGCCAGAGCGGATAGGTGGCGAACACGACGGCGGCCAGCACGTGCATGCGACGGCCGGTGCGGCGGGTGTCCACGCGCAGGCCGGGGAAGTTCACCATGAAGTCGCGACCGTCGCGGCCGGGCAGGATCGGCCACAGCGGCCGCGTCCAGCGCGCGTTGAGGTAGAGCGGGATGCTCACTCCCCAGAAGAGCGCGAGCACGGCTGCGCCGAACGTCCTCGTGTGACGGATCGGTGCCCTGCCGGAGGTGAGGCGGCCATAGACCTCGCCGTTCGCGAACAGGAGCGGTGGGTCGGCCAGCAGGGACACGGGGCGCCCGTATGCTAACTCCGCCTTGGCGCTCGATGTCCTCGATCCCTTCAACGTCAAGCGAGTCCTGGAGCGGGTTTCGCGGGTCCGGGACGACATCTCGGTCGCCACGGATCTGGGCTTCCTCCGCACCGCACGCCGGGCGCTCCTTCCGCTGCCGCTGATCGACCGGCCGGACCCGGTCCCGCACGACGTCCTTCCACCCATCACCCGCCGGCCGGCGCCGGCCCTGCGCGGCAAGCGCGTCGCCGTCGTCGGATCCGGCGGCAGCGGCGCGTGCGTGACGCTCGTGGGCGTGGCGCGCGCGTTCGAGGAGGCGGGAATCCGGCCGGCCGCCATCTCGGCATGCTCGGGCTCCGCCGTGTGGGGCGCCATGTGGGCCGCCGGCATGAGCGCCGCGGAGATGGCGGAGTTCTCGCTCGCCTGGCGCCCCCAGGACTATCTCGACATTCAGTGGACTCGCCTGCCGCGCTTTGCGCTCTCCGCCATGCGCGGGTTCACTGGGCTGGGGAAGGGCGAGGCGCTGGAGCGGCTGTTCGACCGCAGGCTCTGGCACATGTCGGCGGGGGAGACCGACATCCCGTTCCACACGACGGTCTACAACATCGACCGCGGCCGCCTCGAGCACTTCGGCAGCGAGACGACGCCGGACCTCACCCTCGGGGAGCTCGTGCGGATTGCGGTCGCGCTGCCGGTCGCGGTCGAGGCGGTACGGGTGGAGGGCGACCTGTACGTGGACGGAGGCGTGATCGATGCCTTCCCGACGGAGCCGCTCGTGGAGGACGGCGGCTTCGACCGGGTCTTCGGCCTTAACGTGATGCTGCCGGGACTCGACGCGGACGGTGCGGGCGGCTCGGTCCCGCACCAGCCGTCGGTGCTCGACCTGAGCCGCCGCATCGCCGCCGGCGGCCATCTCGAGCTGGCTCGCCGCAACCTGCGCAGGCTTGGGGACCGGGTGACCATGATCGAGCCGCTCGATCCGGACGAGACGCGCGGAGCGGCCTTCTTCGACCTCTTCCTGGACCGCCGCCGGTGGCCGGCGCTGATGTGTCGCGGCTATGACGCGACGGTCGAGGCGCTCGCAGAGTTCAGGGCACGGCCGCGTGAGAAGCGCCGCGCCGCGCCCGCGCGGGGCCGGTCGTGAGCCTGATCAAGCGGCTGCTGCGGTGGGCTTCCACCATCGCCTGCGCGATCGTCCTCGTCTCGTTCGCGCTGTTCGCGATCGAGCAGGCGAAGGGCGGCTCGAAGCAGCAGGTCCGCAAGCTCGAGGGGATCAACCAGCCGGCTCCCTCGGGCGCCACCGAGCGCCGGCGTGAGCACATGCACGGCAAGGTGCGGGAGACGATCGACGACGCCGACGACGTCCTGATCAAGCCGTTCGCGAGCGTGGTCACCTCCGGCAGCGTGTGGGCCAAGCGCGGCGTGGCCGCACTGCTCGCGC
>VAWV01000136.1 GCA_005883295.1 Actinomycetota bacterium | reverse complement strand
AGCGGCCGCTCGCCAGAGCCACCCCGATGCTTGCGGTGAGGAAGTGGGCCTCCCCGTCGAGCACGAACGGCTGGCCGAGGGCCTGCTGGAGCCGCTCCGCCACCCTGAGCGCGTCACGACCGTCCTCGGTCTCCTCGCAGAGCACCACGAACTCGTCGCCGCCGAAGCGCGCCACCGTGTCGCTCGGGCGCACCGCCTCGGTCAGACGCGGCCCGATCGCCTTCAGCACCCGGTCGCCCGCGTCGTGCCCCAGGGTGTCGTTGATGAGCTTGAAGTTGTCGATGTCCATGAAGAACACGGCGCCGCGGGGACCAGCGGTATCGCGCTTCGCGAGGACGTGCGTCAGCCGGTCCAGTAACAGCACGCGGTTCGGCAGCCCTGTGAGTGGATCGTGGAGCGCGTTGTGGCGGATCGCCTCCTCAGAGCGCCAGCGCTCGATGGCGGCGCCGAGGACGTGCGCGACGGACTGGAGGAACAGCGTCTCCTCGCGGGAGAAGGCGCGCGGCTCGCACACCTGGCCGTCGATCGATCCATAGGCGCGCCTTGGGCCCGGGATCGGCACGCCGATGCCACCGACCACGCGCGCGTCCATCAGGCGCGCGGGGGGCGAGAAGCGGTGCTCGCGCGCAAAGTCCTCCACGATCGCGGGACCGTCCGACTGCAGTACGAAGCCGGGGAAGGTGCCCGTGCCGGCGGACACGGCGAGCGATCCAACCTGGTCGGCGAGCGCGCCGTGGGCAGCGGTCAGCGCGAGGTCCCCGGAGTAGGGCGCGAGCTCCCACACCTGGCAATGGTCGAGCCCGAGCTGTTCAGCCACGAGCTCCGCCACCTCCTCGGTGAGCTGGGGCAGCGCCATGCCCTCGAGCCCGCGGCGGCCAAGCTCGGCGACTGCCGCCTGGCGCGCCGCGTGGCGGCGCAGCTCACGCTCGCCTCGCTTGCGCTCGGTCACGTCGACCCCCGTCGCCACGACGTGGTCGGGCACGCCGGCGGCGTCGGGGACGACCACGGCCGACCAGGCGATCAGGCGGTGCTCGCCGTCGCGGGTGACCAGGTGGAAGTCGAACTCGCGCGGGCCACCGGACTCGACGAGATGCTCCCACTCGGCACGCGCACCGTCGAGCTCCTCCGGCACCAGCATGAATTCCGAGATGTGGCCTCCGCGTATCTCGTCGCCGCTGTATCCGGTGATCCGCTCGCAGGCCCTGTTGCAGGCCAGGAGGCGCCCATCCAGGCCGAAGATCATCACGAGCGCGGCCGCCGTGTCTACGACGCTCAGCACGAAGTTGCGCTCCTCGGTCAGCTCCAGGATCAGGCGCTCGACGCGCTTGCGCAGCGTCGCCACGAGTACGCCGGCCACCGCCATCGTCCCGACGGTGATCAGCCAGCGCGCGGCTCCCGGCCCGAGCAGCGGAAGCGTCCCGGCCGAGCTCGGCCCGATCCCCACCTTGTCGTGGACCAGGAGGACGGTGGCGTAGGCCGCGCCCGTCAGCCCGAGCTGGAGGAGGGCTCGACGGCGCGGGAAGAAGTACCACGCGTAGAAGTTGCTCCAGAGGTACAAGAGGACGAACGGGGTGGTCGTGCGCCCGCTCACCATGATCGCGACGCTGATCAGCCCGATCCCGAGCGCCACGACCAGCTCCCACTGCCGGAGCGTGAGGCGGTCCCCACCCCACCACATGAGCGCGGCGGCCACGTAGGCGACCGTCACGACGCCCACCAGTACTGCGTCGTTGCTTGCGATCGGATGGGGCAGCAGCAGCCAGACGAGCGCGAGCGTCGCGCCGGCCGCATACAGGGCCGAGCCGGTTCGGGCCATGAGGACCGACTCCGACCGCTCCGGGGAGTCAGCGGCGCCGCCAGGCGTGCTGAATCGCCCGGAAATCCAGGAGTTCATTCGGTACTGATCGGCAAAAAGACGACCTCAGTCGAGGGCCCTGGCGCCGGCCAGCACCCCCTGGCGGGGGTCTATGCCCCGAATGGGTTATGCGGCGACGCCCCGGGGCCGCTCGGGCGTATCGTCCGCTCCGTGACTCGCAAGGCAGGCGCCCGGGCGGTCCTCTTCGACATCGATGGCACCCTGATCGACTCCGGCGGCGCCGGCGCGACGTCGTGGCGAGAGGCGTTCCAGGAGCTCTACGGCGTGCCTGCCGACATCGGCCGCTTCACCGACGCGGGGATGACCGATCCCGAGGTGGGCCGGCTCACGTTCGCCGCGGTGGTCGGACACGAGCCCTCGCCCGAGGAGCTCGCGCGGGTCCTGCTCGTGCGCCAGCGGCACCTGCCGCGCGCGGTGGCCGAGTCGGCGGGATATCGCGTGCTGCCCGGCGTCCGCGAGCGGCTCGAGCAGCTGCACGCGGACGGTTGCCTGCTCGGCCTCACCACCGGCGGAACAGAGGCGGCCGCCCACATCAAGCTCGCCCGCGCCGACCTCAACCACTACTTCTCGTTTGGCGGCTACGGCTCCGACTCGCCCGACCGCACCGAGCTCACGCGGCGGGGCATCGAGCGCGCCGGCACGGTGCTGGGCCACCCGGTCGACCCGGCGACCGTGCCCGTGGTCGGCGACACGCCGCTCGACATCCAGGCCGCCCACGGCGCGGGCGCGATCGGCGTGGGCGTGGCCACCGGGCACTTCTCGGTCGACGAGTTGCGCGCCGCGGGAGCGGACCGCGTGCTGCGGACGCTGGAGGAGGAACTGCTGGTCTAGCGCCCTAGCGGTGGCCGGCGATCTCGTCGATCTGGTGGTAGGTCCCGCGGTTCTGCCACGGGAAGGGTGGCGTGTCGACCGCGCCGGCGGTGTTGGGGACGATCTGGTCGCATAACGGCGGGTTCTCGTCCTTGCACGTCGCCACGAGCGTCCACTTCGAGGTGTCCGAGCCTTGCTTAGAGGCGACCTCGGCGACCGCGCCGCGAAGCGCCTGGATCAGCACGTTCCGGCAACGGTTGCGCGTCCGCCGCAGCCGCTTTCCGTGGACCGGCTCGCGCGTCGGGCCGCCGCAGTAGATCTGCGAGTAGCGCCCGCGCTCGTGCCGGCCGAGGACGCTGCGCAGGTCCTTCTGCACGTGGGACGCCCAGACCCAGCCCCAGTCGTCGGGGCCGCCGATCCCCAGCACGTTCGACTCGACGAAGTCGAACAGGTTCTTGCCCAGTGCGGGCTGGAACTCGGCGCGCACCAGGCGCGGCCACAAGGCGTCCATGAGGAGGATCGCGGCGCTGTGCTCGTAGACGTTGTCTCCGTTCCGGTCCAGGCGGTTGCTGCCGGAGCGCACCCACGCGTCCATGATCTGGAGCATCTGCTCGTCGGTCCCGCTCACGCGCCCGATCACGCGGCGGATCCAGGGGTACACGTCCTCGCCGCGCAGGTCGGTGGTGGCCGCCAGGTTCACGGCGCGGGTCAGCTGGGTGAGGTTCACCTTGCCGCCCGTTCGCCGCGCCTGGGCGAACACGTGGTTCTGGAGGATCATCGCGTGGTGCACGGGGCCGTTGCTCCACTCGGTCGGGCCCTTCCGCCAGCCGGGCGCCTCCTTGTTGTTCCAGGAGACGATCAGCCCGCCGCCGCGCGTCGGGTTCACGGCCTGTGGCCGATGCGACAGCGGCAGGCGCCTGTAGGAGTAGGTCCGCGGCTTGAAGCCGAGCCAGTCCGCGCGGCCGTCGCCCCGGAACGGGCGGTCCACGTTGCTGCCGCGGGCGTGCAGGGGATAGAAGCCGGACTGGATGAAGCCCACGTCCCGGCGGTCCACGTAGAACCAGTTCTCCGTCCCGGGGAACGGACTCATCACCCGCATGAACGAGCGCACGTCGGTGGGCGCGTTCTCGGCAAGGCGCATGAACGGGATCGCCGCGCCCAGCTCCTGGAAGTCCACGCCCTTGGCCTTCGCCAGCGCCACGGGAGCGCGCCCGACGGTCGCGTAGGCGAACACCGGGCCGTGCACCGAGCGCATGGTGCGGTACGTGATCGTCTGCGGCGGGGTCGGGTCAACCGGCGAGACCGGGGTGTGGACCTGCTGGTCGCGCATCGTGAAGGCCACGCACCTGCCCCTGTAGACGTAGTGGGTGCTCTTCATTGAGGGCTTCGAGTGGTCGGGGTTGCAGAGGCGCTCGACGAACGTGTCCTCGTTGTCGCCGTTCGCGCTGGTCCCGCTCCAGGCGAAGTCGATCCCGTGTCCGATCAAGGGCCACGGCGAAGCGCCCGGGAACGTCACGCCCTCGCCGTCGATCCCGCCTCCATGCAGCTCGTACTCGGAGAAGATCTGCGGCGAGTAGTAGCCCACCTGCGGGCCCATCGCCGCCAGTGCGTGTCCCGTCGACGACAGGCGCCGGGGAACCATCACGGCGTTCGACTCGACCGTGGGGAGCGAGCGCTTGAAGCGGTCAAGCGAGCGCACCCACGCCGGCATCCTCGCGGCGGCTTTGGCCGACGCGGCCGCGCTCGGTCCCTGCACGATCGTGTTGCGCTTCACGATCGATCCGAAGTCCGGCATCGCGTTGAGGCCCTTGCGGGGGCGGCCCGTCCTGTCCGAGAGGAAGGGACGCTTGGCGACGGTGAAGGCCTCGGGGTCCTGCGCCTCGCGGAGGTCGTGGTATGGGCGCCGCCAGCCCGTCCCGAAGCGCTTCATGAAAGCCTCCTGGAGCTGCGAGTTCCTCTCTTCCCCACCGTTGGAGACCGTGAACTGCGTTACGAGGAAGACCGCCTCGGCGGCGGTGTCGGCGGGTATCCAGCGCTTGACCTGGTGGACCCCGAGGGCGGGGTATTCGGCCGGCATCTCGAGCGGGTTCGCGTTCACCTCGTCGATGCGCTGGTTGATCCCGGCGATGTAGGCGAGGATGTCGGCGTGTGCGCGAGCCCCGGCCGCGCCGTATCGCGACGGGAGCGCGTTGAACTGGGCGGTGAGCTCCTGCAGCGAGAAGTCCTGGTCGGTGAGCTGGTCCGAATCCCCGGACGCCGCGCCCGGGCCCGTGAGCTCGGCGAGGTTGCCCTCCGCGGTGTGGCGGACGGCGTCCATCAGGAAGAGACGCTCCTGGGCGGTGGCGTAACCGGCGCCGAACATCACGTGGGCGCGGTTGTCGCCGTAGATGTGCGCCATCCCGAACTTCTTGTCGCGGAAGATCTCGACGCCCGGAATCGGAGACGCAACCGAGCCGACGCCGCCCGGCATCTGCCCGAACGTCGTGTTCTTGTAGTAGCGGTCGAGGTCCGACGCGGTCAGAGTCCCGGCGTGGGGCATGATGTCCACGTACAGCGGCTGCTGGTTGACGAACGTGTCCGGCGGGTTGCCGGTGGCCTCGTACGCGGCCAGGTCGGTCGCGGTCACGGATTGCCCCTCACCCTGCGCGAGCACCGAGCGGAAGCCACCGAAGGCCGGGACCGTGAGTGCGGGTGGCGACTGCGCGCCTGCGGGGGACGCGGCCACGGCGAGCGCGAGGGCGGCCACCGTCAGCCCCAGGGCGCCACCACACGCCCGTCGCCAGCCGAGGGCACCCCTACTCGCCCGTCGCATCACGCAATACTCAATCAGAGCCATCGCGCCCGGGCGTCGGTACGGAGGAACCCGAGCAGGCCGACCGAAACGCGTTTCCGTCCCGCACGTGAGTAGGCTCACGCGTCCCACTTAGAAGGAGGTCTCACCAGATGGCTCAGACGAAGGCGCAACGCTCGGCAGCCGCCAAGAAGGCGGCGGCCACCCGGCAGCGCAAGGCCGCCTCGAAGAGCGGCAAGACGGCGGTGCGCTCGGCGCGCACCGCGGCGAAGGCGGCGGCGTCCGGATCAACGCGCCGCGCGAAGCCCGCCGCCAAGCGCGCGGCAAAGGCAGCGGGCAAGAGCGCGCGGTCGGCTACGAAGGCAGCTGGCAGCCGCGCCCGGGCCGGCGCGTCGAGCGCGTCGAGGCGAGCGAGCGGCGCGAGAGCCACCGCGAAGAGGAGCGCCACCGGCGCCCGGAAGACGGCCCGCGGTGCGACCAGCACCGCCCGGCGTACCACGAAGACCGCGACCAAGCGGGCGAGCGGCACCGCGAGCCGCGCGAGGACGACCGCGAAGCGGGCGACATCGAGCCGCTCCACCGCGCGCAAGCCGGCCCGCTCCACGGCCCGCAGGTCGTCGAGCGGAACCCGCAGAAGCCGTTAGCTAACGACCATCGATTCGGGCGCCGGCTCTCGGCGGGGCCGGCGCCCGCGATGCAGCGCTCGGCCTTCGGGCCGGGCTACCTGTTGCAGATCCCGGCGTCCTTGCCGGTGACGAGGATCATCCGCATCAGGAGCTCCTCGTTCTGCTTCGCCTTGCCCTTGAAGCTGCTGCCGTTGTTGATGCCGCCGGATTGGATGTGGTGGTCGGTGACCGAACCGACGACGCTGCTGAAGACCTGGAAGGGCGTGCCGTTGGGATAGCTGTTGTGCTGGAACCCGCCGATGTCGCTGAAGGCCACGAAGTCGCCCTTCTTCACGCACAGGTTGACCGGGTGGTAGGTGGTCACGCGGTTCGGGTCACCGCCGACCGGAACGTGGAACGGGCCGGACGTGAGGCTCACCTTGACCTTGCCGTTGCTGATTGGGTGGAGCACCTGGAAGTGGAAGGTCGTGACGGGCTTCTTGCCGTGCTGCTTTATCGCCGTGCCCTTGAGCTTGACCGTCGCGACCTTGCCCTTGGCGGGAGCGCTCACGCCTCGGTGGTCGGGAAACGCCTTCGCCCAGAACGCGCTGTCGACCGGATGGGTCTCCCTCAGATTCGCGGGCGCCTTGAGGTCGCTGCCGAACTTGATCGTCGCGGCCACGGCTGTTCCGGCGATCGCGAGTGTCGCCGCCGCCGCAAGGGTGAGGATGCGA
>VAWV01000135.1 GCA_005883295.1 Actinomycetota bacterium | reverse complement strand
GTCGCGGAGCTCTTCGGCGGCAGCACGGGCGACGACGTCGACAAGTTCGCGCAATGCGAGTGGCACCCGGGCCCGGGCGGCGTGCCGCTGCTGGACGCCTGCCCCAACCGCTTCGTCGGGCGCGTGATCGCGAGCCTCGACGGCGGCGACCACGAGGGCTTCCTGCTCGCGCCGGTGCTCGCCGAGCGCGGCGCCGAGGAGGAGGAGCTCAGCTTCCACCGCGCCAGGCGCATCGAGCCCGGGCACCCGGCGTGAGCCCCGGCGGCGGCGCGCGCTTCAGACGGCTGTATCCCGACCGGGCGGAGGGGCTCGACGCTGCGGCTCTCGCCGCGGCGATCCCCGCTCGCGATCCAGGCGAGCGGCCGTTCGTGGCGCTGAACATGATCGCCACCGCCGACGGGCGGACCACGATCGCCGGGCGCACCGCCCCGATCGCCAACAGGGCCGACCACGAGCTCTTCCACGCGCTGCGGGCGCGGGTGGACGCGGTGATGGTCGGCGCCGGCACGGCCGGCACCGAGCGCTACGGCCGGATCGTGCGCGACCCCGATCGCCGCGAACGACGCCGCGCGGCGGGGCTCGAGCCCGATCCCCTGGCCGTGATCGTGAGCGCGCGGCTCTCGCTCGGGCCCGACCTTCCCCTGCTCCAGGACGAGAGCTCCCGCGTCGTGATCATCACCGCATCCGATCAAGCGCTCGAGGGCGTGCGCGCCCAGGTCGAGTACCTGCGCCCGAGCGACGCGCCGGCCACGCCCGAGGACCTCACCGGCCGCGCGGCGATGCTCCCGATGGCCCCGTTCGCGCGCGCGCTTCGCGAGCGCTACGGGATCGGCCGGGTGATGTGCGAGGGCGGATCGGTCCTGGCGGGCGCGCTCCTGCGTGAGGGCCTCGTCGATGAGCTCTTCCTGTCGGTCGCCCCGAAGCTCGCGGCCGGGACGGGCCCGACGGTGGTCACCAGCCCGCCGCTCGAGCTCCCTCCGGTATCGCATCGGCGCCTGACGACGAAGCCGCCTGGCTACCCTTGCGGGGCGCCGTCAGCGGCGCGTTCCTGTTCATGGACCGGGTACGCACAGCAATCATCGCGCTCGCCTGCGCGCTCGTGGCGCTGGCGGGCGGCCTCTACCTGGGTGGCCATCCGGGCGGCCTTCCCAACTGGGTTCGCAAGGCATTCGTCGAGAACGACCGCGCCGTGCGCGACCAGCTCATCCACGCAATCGAGGACAGCTACTACAAGAAGGTGAGCCACGGCGAGCTCGAGCAGGCGTCGCTCAAGGGGATCGTCAGCTCGCTGCACGACCCCTTCTCCCACTACCTCACGCCCACCGAGGCGAAGCTCTTCCGCCAGTCGCTCAACCCCGCCTTCGAGGGCGTGGGCATGTCGGTCCGCGACGACAAGCGCGGGCTGCGAGTGGCGGGCGTCTTCAACCGCTCGCCTGCCGACCGCGCCGGAATCCGCCCCGACGACGTGATCATCGCCGTGAACGGCCACTCGATCGCCGGGCTCCCGAGCACGGTCTCGACCGGCCGCATCAAGGGGCCGGCGGGCACCTTCGTGACCCTCGGCGTCCTGACTCCGGGCCAGGCGAGGCCGCGCGTCCTGCGACTGAAGCGGGAGCGGATCGAGGTGCCGATAGCGGCGGGCCGGATGATCCGTCACCAGGGCAAGCTGCTCGCGTACGTGCGACTCGCGGCCTTCGACGCCGGTGCCCACGGCGCCGTCCAGCGGGAGCTCCAACCGCTCCTGAAGAAGGGCGCGCAGGGCATCGTGCTCGACCTGCGCGGCAACCCCGGCGGGCTGCTGACCGAGGCGGTCCTGACCGCGAGCCTCTTCATCGAGAAGGGGCCGATCGTGTCGACCAGCGGGCGCACCCAGCCCAAGCACGTGTTCGACGCCCAGGGCGGGACGATCGCGCCCACCCAGCCGATGGTCGTGCTGGTGGACCGCGGGTCGGCCAGCTCGTCCGAGATCGTCACCGGCGCGCTGCGGGACCGCGGCCGGGCGACCGTGGTGGGGGAGAAGACGTACGGAAAGGGCGTCTTCCAGAACGTGGAGCCCCTCCAGAACGGCGGCGTCCTGGACCTCACCGTGGGGAGCTACTTCCTGCCCAAGGGCGCGAACCTCGCCCATAGGGGCATCGTCCCCACCGTGCCCGCGCGCGATGTTCCGAAGACCCGGCGCGACGAGGCCCTCCCGATCGCGCTCGACGTAGTCGCCGCGAAGATCCGATGAGCACGCCGGCGCGGACCGCGCCGGGAAGCGGGCGCGTGGAAGGGCCGCTCGTCGCGGTCCTCTCGAAGCGCGGCCGCTTCCTGGTGGCCGAGCCGCTGTTCGAGCGCGGGCGGAGGGTGACCCTCGACGGCTCGATCCGCCGCGCCGGCGCCGCGGCCGGGGACATCGTGCTCCTGGGCTGGGGAAAGCGCGGCGCGCGCGTCGTGCGCTCCCTCGGCCACCCGGATGTGGCCAGGGACGTGCTGGGCGCGCTGATGCTCGACCGGGGCCTCCGGCTCTCGTTCCCGCGCGCCGTGGAGTCCGAGGCCGTCGATGTGGCCCAGTCGCCTCCCGGCGAGGGCGAGCGGGCCGAGCGGCGCGACCTCACCGGGCTGGCGACCTTCACCATCGACCCGGTCACCGCGCGCGACTACGACGACGCGGTGTCGGCGGAGCGCGCGGACGGCGGCCGGATCCGCATGTGGATCCACATCGCCGACGTGACCGCGTACGTGCGGCCCGGCACCGCGCTCGAACGGGAGACTGCTCGCCGGGCCACCAGCGTGTACGTGCCGGGGGCGGTCGAGCCGATGCTTCCGGAGGCGCTGTCGAGCGGTGCCTGCAGCCTGGTGACCGGGCAGGAGCGGCTGGCGGTGACCGTCGAGCTCCTGATGGACGGGCCCGAGACCCGGTCGGTGGCGTTCCATCGCTCGCGGATCCGGAGCGACGCCAGGCTCACCTACGACCAGGTGGACCGCATCTTCGCCGGACACGAGCCGCCCGCCGCGCCCTGGGGCGAGGCGCTGGCGGCCGCCCGCGAGGTGGCCGCGGCGCTGCGGGAGCGGCGCGGCCGGCGCGGCTCGCTCGAGGTGGAGTCGGCCGAGCCGTCGTTCCAGTTCGACGAGAGCGGCGACGTGGTCGGGGTCGGGTACGAGGCGCAGACCGAGTCGCACCGCGTGATCGAGGAGTTGATGATCCTCGCGAACGAGCGGGTGGCGGACCACCTCGCCGGGCGCCGGCTCCCGACCCTCTACCGCGTCCACGACCGGCCGGACCCGGCCGCCGTCGAGCGCCTGCTGGACCAGCTCGCCAGCCTCGACGTGCCCACGCCGCCCGCGCCCCGGAACATGAGCCCGCAGCAGGCGGGCGACGTGGCGCGCGAGGCCAGCAGGCTGGTGGCCGACCACGTGCGCCGCACCGGCCACGGCCGGTGGGCGCTCGGCGCGCTCGTGCTCCGCTCCCAGAAGCAGGCGTACTACTCGCCCCGCAACATCGGGCACGCAGGGCTCGCCAGCGCGCGCTACTGCCACTTCACCTCGCCCATCCGCCGCTATCCGGACGTCGTCGCGCACCGCGCGCTCTTGAGCTCGCTCGGGCTCGACGAGGTGGCCCCGCGCCCCGACGCGCTGCCGGACGCCGGCGAGTACTGCTCTGCCGCGGAGCGCGACGCCATGAGGATCGAGCGCGACGCGGACGACGTCTGCCTGTGCTTCCTACTCGAGCGGCGGCTCCACGAGGAGGGCTGGGAGACCGCGTTCGACGGCGAGATCGTCGGGATCATCGCGAGCGGCGCGTTCGTCCGCTTCGGGGAGGAGGCGTTCGAGGGCTTCATCCCGGTGAGGAGGATGCGCGGCGACTGGTATCAGCTGAACGAAGAGGAGACCGCGCTGATCGGCGAGGACTCGGGGCGGGCGTTCCGGCTCGGTGACCCCGTACGAGTCACGGTGGGACGGGTCGACCCGCCCCGCGGTCGCGTCGACCTCGAGCTCGCGCCAGACTGATCCGGGACATGGCGAAGCGCAAGGGCGGAAAGCGGAAGGCCGCGGCGGGTGACGTCGCCACGAACAGGCGCGCCGCGTACCGCTACCACCTGCTCGAGAGGTGGGAGGCGGGGATCCAGCTCCAGGGATCGGAGGTCAAGTCGCTGCGCGAGGGCGCTGTCCAGCTCAAGGACTCCTACGCCGCGCTCCGCGACGGCGAGGTCTGGGTGCACAACATGCACATCGCGCCGTACGAGCCGGCGTCGCGCGAGAACCACGAACCGGAGCGGCCGCGCAAGCTCCTGCTGCACCGCCGCGAGATCGAACGCCTGATCGGCAAGACCGCGGAGAAGGGCCTGACCCTGGTCCCCACGCGGGTCTACTTCAAGGGGCCCCACGCCAAGCTCGAGATCGCGCTCGCGCGCGGCAAGGACTTCGCCGACAAGCGGCGCGCGCTGCGCGAGCGCGACCAGCGGCGCGAGATCGAGCGGGCGCTGCGCGAGCACGGGCGCTAGCGCGGCGCTCGCGCGGACGGCCTTAAAGCGTGCGGTGCAGGTGCGAGAAGTGCATTCCCACCCCGAGCGCGGCGGCCAGCCCGATGTAGGTCAGCGCGATCGCCGCACGGGTGATCGGCTTGACCTGGTAGTAGCGCTGGCTCTCGGGCGACTTCCGCGCCTTCCAGCGGCGGTAGGTCTCCATGCCGCCGAACAGCAGCACGAGGATGGCGATCGGCGTCGGGAAGACGAGCATGATCCCGAGCAGCAGCGCGAACCCGATCGCCCACATCCACGGCGACAGTGCCGCCATCGCACGCCCGCCGTCGAGCGGCAGCACGGGCAGCAGGTTGATCAGGTTGAGGAAGAACCCAACGAAGGCGAGCGCGCGGAAGAGGTTGTTGCCGGTCGCCTCGTAGAGGCCGAGCGGGACCAGGCAGCCGATCGAGCCGAGGATCGGGCCGGCCAGCCCGACCCGGGCCTCCGTTGCGGCGTCCTTCGGAGCCTGCTTCATGCCGACCACCGCGCCCAGGAACGGTATGAACAGCGGCGCGCTCGCGGGAACGCCCTCCCGGCGCAGCTGGATCACGTGGCCCATCTCGTGCACCAGCAGCAGCAGCACGAAGCCGGCCGCGAACTGCCAGCCCCAGATCAGCGAGTAGGCGGCCACCGAGACCAGCATCGACGCCGACGTCGTGAGGAGCTTGAGCTTGGGCAGCAGGATGAGGAGCCCCTTGACCTTGGCGGCGAACTTCACGATGAGCGCGATCGCGGCGGCGATGACGCCCCCGACGCGCTTGAGCATCGAGGGACGCTCGGTGGGCTCAGGGGTGAAGCCGTCCGGGTAGTAGTCGCGCCGCTCGCCCTGCTGCGTGCCGACGTCGTTGAACGTCAGCGGCCCAGGCGGCGTCTCGGCTGACTGGCTCGGGTCGTAGGTCATCTCGGCATCAATTCTGGCAGGCGCCCTTAAGGCCTCCCACAAGCTTTTCGGCTAATTTCCAGCTGACCCCTACCGCAGGAGGAGAGCATGGGACGCATGATGGCGGACTGCCGCCGCTGGCCGAGCGACATCAACTGCTCGCTCACGATCATCGGCGAGGAGGACGAGGTCGTGGAGGCCGCGTCGCAGCACGCGGTAAGCGCGCACGGGCACGAGGACACGCCCGAGCTGCGCGAGCAGACACGTGGATTCCTCGAGCCGGCCGAGCAGTACCGGCCCGAGGGGCGCGAGAAGGAGCCGATGCCCGGCTAGCAGCGTGGCCGGGGCGCGCACGCGCGGCTACCCTTAGAACAACGACATAACTCACGGGGACGACAGGCTTCGACGTGGACGTTCCGTGAGGTCGGTTGCGAGTCGAGGTTCCCGGTAGGCCTCGTAAAACAACCGGGACAACCATAAGTGCGGACAATCACACGTTCGCTCTCGCCGCCTAGCGAAACCTAGGTAGACGAGATGTCGGCCTCCCCTCGGCCCGTGGGGGAGATCGCCGGCATCAGCTAACGGGCTAAGCCCGCGCCGAGCGCCCTCGGCGGCGCGGGGACATCAAGAGGGCTGGTCTCCCGCAACCCCGCCGGCGAGGCGAGCGGGAGGCGAGACACAGAGAGCCGGCTACGCTCGTAGAAGCCGTCCTGCACGCGCCCGCGGACCCGGGTTCAATTCCCGGCGTCTCCATCCCGGTCCTAAGAAACCGCTCACCAGAGCGGTTTCTTGCTTTCAGGTGGACCCGCGCGCCGCTCGTTTGCATGCGGGACAGCCGCGTGAGCTTGATATCGGGCTCTCCTACCTTCCACCACGATGAGCGCGATCGGTTCTCGCTGTCTTTCCGCCGCCCGCGCCGCAATGGCCGTACGATCGCTTGGACCGCCCATGGTGAGCGTCATCGCGATCATCGTCCGTCGCTCGGTGCACCGAGCTTGAAGCCATGCTGATCTACTCGATGGGCGTCTCGGTGGACGGCTTCATCGCCGACCGCGAGGGCGCGTTCGGGTGGACGGTCCCTAGCGAGGAGCAGTTTCGTTTCCACACAGCGCAGGTACGCGAGCTCGGCGGCTATCTGTGCGGCCGCAGCCTTTACGAGACGATGCTGCCGTGGGAGACGGATCCCTCGATGCGCGACAACGAGCTTAGGGCCGCGTTCGCCGACGCCTGGTGCGCTACCCCGAAGGTCGTCTTCAGCCGCACGCTCGACAGCGTTCAGGGCAACGCCCGGCTCGCCGAGGCGTCGGTCGCCGAGGAGGCCGCTGCGGCGCTCGACGCGACCGACAAGGACGTCTCGATCGGCGGCGCCGGCCTGGCCGCGGCGGCGATCGAGCTCGGCCTCGTCGACGAGCTGCGCATTTTCCGCAATCCGGTCGTCGTCGGTGGGGGCACGCCGTTCCTGCCGCCGGTCACCGAAAACGTTCCGCTGGACCTGATCGAGACCAGGACGTTCGGCTCGCGCGTGATCTACGAGCGCTACGGGCGCGCCCGCGACGAGTCGGACTGACACCGCGGGCGGCGGTACCGCGACGATGCCTCAGCCGTTCGACGAAGCTGGGGTTCAATAAGCGTCCCGCAATCTCCATTTCGCCAGAGGTTTCGCTCGAAGAGCGAACCCCCGGCTGCTGCTTCAGGTCGGAAGGAACACCGTGCCGGCGGTCATGCTGGCGTCTCATCGCCCGAACCACATTCCCTACGGCCAGCCAACGGCCGGTGCCGGCGCCTCGACGCTCAGCACCTGGCCCGTGCGCGGCCCCTGGAACATGTTCTCTGGACCACTCCACTCCGTCGCCATCATGAACAGCGTGCTGCGGTCCGCGCCGCCGAGCGCACAGGCGAAGCACCCGCGGTCAAGCTCGATCGTCTGCAGCACGTCGCCACCCTCGCCAACGCGCACGCAGCGCTGGTTGGGGACGTCGCCGTACCAGACGGCGCCCTCGGCGTCGAGGCAGATGCCGTCGGGCACGCCATCGCCGAGGTCGGCCCACAGCCGCCGGTTCGCCAGGCTGCCGTCGGCCGCTATGTCGAAGGCCGTGAGGCACTTCCCGTACGAGTCGGCGACGATCAGGGTCGAGTTGTCTGGGGTGACAAGCATGCCGTTGGGAAAGGCGATGCCATCGGCCACCTGGCGAGCCGAGCCGTCGGGGGTCACCAGAGCGACACCCCCGGGCGCGAAGTCCGCACCCGCCATCATGTCGAAGCCGGGGCCGTTGACGTAGGCGTTGCCACGACCGTCCACGACGAGCTCGTTCCCCGGCGGGGGATCGGAGACGCCGGTCAGGTCGCCATGCGTAACCAGCGAGCCGTCGGGCTCACGGCGCAGAAGCACCCCATCGCGCGCCGAGACGAGCAGCAGACGCCCGTCTGGCAGCCAGTCGACACAGCACGGAAAGGACGGAGCCTCGAGGATGACTTCGCTGTTGCCCTCGAGATCGACCGCAATGACCTCCGGCGGACCCCAGTCGGAGAACCAAAGTCGGTCCTCGTGCCAACGTGGCTGCTCGCCGAACACGATGCCAGTCATCAGGATTTGCGGTTCAGTCATTGAAGCCACCTCCTCTTCGTCGTCCGTGCAGATTGCGAATGCTGATCCCGGTGTCGTTCGCGGAATCCTGTTTCCCGGTTCGCCGACTAAGACCGCCGTGAGCGCCGGGACTCATCGGTCGCCGACCAACCCACGCAATGTCGACAAGGTGGGAAAGCGCAAGCGAAGTGGCTCGCTTCCCCGCGGTGCGGTCGCACACGCGCAGTG
>VAWV01000297.1 GCA_005883295.1 Actinomycetota bacterium | reverse complement strand
AGGACGCGATCTCGGCCAGCCGCGCGGAGCTGGGCGATGCGCTGGTGAACGAGCTCGCGGCGCTTCCCGAGCAGCACATCGTGGCCGGGGTGAGGTACTGCCACGGCTCGCCGCAGTCCGACGTCCGGAGCTTCTTTCCGGAACCCGCCGACGACGAGGAGGAGCTTCTCAGCGGCGTCCACGAGGAGCGAGTCGTCTTCGGCCACACCCACCTCCAGTTCCGGCGCCGGTCGAGCGTGGGCGGAATCGAGCTCGTCAACCCGGGCAGCGTCGGTATGCCGTTCGACGGCGACCCGCGCGCCGGCTACGCGCTCGTGGGCACGGACGGCGAGGTGGAGCTCCGCCGAATCGGCTACGACGGCGCCGCCAGCGCGGCCGCGGTGCGCGAGCGCTTCCCGGCATTCGGGGAGACCGTGGCCAGGCGGATCGAGCAGGCCGCCTTCGCGGTCTGAGCGCGCGCCGGTCCTGATTCACAATTCGGCCGCGCCGCGGTCTACACTGCCGCTGCCTTGAGGGGCACGCCGCCGCTCCCTCCGGGCGACGAGTCCACTTCCGCTAGGAGCCTCCACATGGCACGTCTTTCACAGGTCTTCGTGCCCCGCGACCGCTTGTACTTCGACCTCTTCGAGGAGGCGGGAGGGAACATCGTCCGCGCGGCCGATCTGCTCGACCAGCTCCTGCGCGCCTACCCGGAGCGCCGCGAGGAGCTCACCCGCGACATCCTGATCTGCGAGCAGGAGGGCGACCGCATCACGCACGACATCGTCCGGCGGCTCAACGAGACCTTCGTCACCCCGATCGACCGCGAGGACATCTACGCGCTGGCCTCCGCGCTCGACGACATCGTCGACTTCACGGAGGAGGCGGCCGACTACCTGGGCCTCTACAAGATCGAGGCGCCGATGGAGCAGGGGCAGCGGCTCGCGCACGTGCTCCTCCAGGCCGCCCGCGCGATCAGCGAGGCGATGCCGCGGCTGCGCTCCTTCGAGGACATCTCCCACTACACGGTCGAGATCAACCGGCTCGAGAACGACGGCGACCGCATCACCCGAGAGGCGATCGCGTCGCTGTTCGACACCGGGATCGACCCAATGGTGGTCATCCGCTGGAAGGACATCTACGAGCGGCTCGAGAACGCGATCGACGCGACAGAGCGGGTGGCGAACATCCTCGAGGGCATCGTGATCAAGAACTCGTGACCGCCCGCTGATGCACAGCGATCTACTGCTGGTGCTCGTCGTCGGGACGGCGCTCGCGTTCGACTTCACGAACGGCTTCCACGACACGGCGAACGTCGTGGCCACCTCGATATCCACCCGCGCGCTCCCGCCGCGGGTCGCGATCGGGATGGCCTCGCTGCTCAACTTCGCAGGCGCCTTCATCTCGCTCGCCGTCGCGGCGACCGTGGCCAAGGGCATCGTCGATCCGTCCGTGGTGGCGCTGCAGCCGGCGATCGTCTTCAGCGGCCTGATCGGGGCGATCAGCTGGAACGTGGTCACCTGGTACTACGGGCTTCCGTCGAGCTCGTCGCACGCGCTGATCGGCGCGGGCTCGTGGGCAAGGTCGTGGTTCCGGCGATCGTCGCCCCGATCCTCGCCTTCCTGGTCGCCGGCTTCGGCATCCTCGTCTGCTACCGGATCGTGGGGCGGCTCCGGCCGGGGCCGGTGGGCGCCGGGTTCCGGTTCGGCCAGGTGATGTCCGGCGGCATGCTCGCGCTGGCGCACGGCACAAACGACGCCCAGAAGACGATGGGCGTGATCGTGCTCGCGCTGGTGTCGCACGGGGACATCTCGCCGAACCACATCCACGTGCCGAGTTGGGTGGTGATCACGGCTGCCAGCGCGATCGCGCTCGGGACCTACGCCGGCGGCTGGCGGATCATCCGCACTCTCGGCAGCCGCATCATCAAGATGGATCCGGCCCAGGGGTTCGCCGCGCAGGGGAGCGGCGCCGCGGTCATCCTCGCGGCCTCGCACGTTGGGTATCCGCTGTCCACTACCCACACGATCTCGGGAGCAGTGATGGGCGCCGGCGCCGCCAAGCGCCTCTCGGCGGTCCGCTGGGGAGTGGCCGGCAACATCGTGGCGGCCTGGCTCCTCACGCTGCCCGCGTCCGCCGGCATCGGGGCGGCGGTGTACGGGGCCACCCGCATCTTCGGCGTGAACAGCGAGGCGGGGCCGGTCATCGTCGCGGTTCTGATCCTGATCGGAACGATGCTCAAATCGGGCAGCTGGTCTACTCCGCGTTGGGGGTGGCGCTCGCGGTGACCATCGCGTTCTCGATCGCGGTCGCGGGGGCCACCCGGTTCGCGGAGCTGCGCCGCGACGGGGCGATGGCAAGGGCGACGGCCTGGGCGGCGCTCGCCGTCGCCGGCCTCGCTGTGGTCGCCGCGGCGATCGTGCTCGGGATCGTCGTGATGGCCAAGAAGTCCTAGTCCACGCTAAAGCGCCGCCAGCAGCCGCTCCAGGTCCTCCTCGTTCGACCACGCGCCCACCGAGGCGCGCACCAGGCCGCGTCCCGGGAGGTGGCGGACCACGACACCGGCGTCGGCCAGCCGCGCGACGGCCCCCTCGGCATCGTCCGACCTCCAGGAGACGAGAGTGGTGCGATCGCGCGGGATCACGGCGTGCCCGTGGTCGCCCAGTGACTCGGCCAGGCGCTCGGCCAGCGCCGTCCCGCGCTCGTGCACCCAGTCGAGCCCGGCCTCCTGGAACAGCTCGACGGACGCGTGCGTCCACGCGAGCAGCGGGCCTGACAGGCCGAGGTCGAAACGCCGGGCGCCGGGGTGGGGGACGAGCTCGGAGGGCCGAGCCGGATCGGCCAGTGACATGTAGCTCGGCCACGGAGGGTCGAGCCCCTCGGCCAGCTCGCGTCGGACGTACAGGCAACCGCTGCCGTCGGGGCCGCAGAGCCACTTCTGCCCGGCGGCCGCGTAGAAGTCGCAGCCGAGCGTGCCCACGTCGACGGGTATCGCGCCGAGGCCCTGCGCGCCGTCGAGCAGCACCAGCGCGTCGCTGCCGGCGAGCGCCGGGAAGGCAACCGTTCGACCGCTGACCCACGACACGTGCGAGCAGGCCACCAGGCGCGTGCGGCGTCCCACCTCGCCGGCGACCTCGGCGAAGGGAACGAAGCGCACGTCGAACCCGCCCCGCCGGCGGGCGACCTCGAGCGGGGCGAGCAGCCCGGGATGCTCCTCGTCCGTGGTCAGGACCTCGTCGCCGGGACCGAGCCCTAGGGCGGAGAGGACGGTGGCCATGCCGTCCGTGGCCGAATGGGTGAGGGCAACGTCCTCCGCATCGCACGCGATGAGCTCGGCCATCCGCGCGCGCAGCGCGCCGGCGAGCTCCATGAGCGCGTCGAAATGGCTGCGGCCCGCCCTGCCCTCGACCAGCTCACGCTCGATCTGCGCGGCGGCGGCCCGCGCGCCGCGGCGCGGCACGGGGCCGTCCGACCCCGCGTTCAGGAACGCCAGCCGCTCGAGCACCGGGAACTCGGAGCGGAAGGCTGCGGCGTCCACGGCGTGCGATCCTAGACCGGCCATGCTGGTCGAACGCTCGATGCACCCGGAGTGGCTGTCGAACTCCTACCTCGTGGCCGACGAGCCCGGCGGCAGAGCCGTGATCATCGACTCGGGCGCGCCAGCAGAGCCGCTGCTCGATGCGATCGAGCGCCACGAGGTGACGCCGGAGCAGCTGCTGCTGACCCATCACCAGCTCGAGGCCGAGCGGCTGCTCGACGTGGACACGGCATTCGAGCCGGGCGAGGTCCTCGAGGTCGGTGGCCTGCGCATCGACGCCATCCACACGCCCGGGCACACGGCGGGAATGCTCGCGTTCCGGGTGAACGACAGCGAGGTATTCACCGGCGACACGCTCTTCAAGGGCTCGGTGGGCGGCGTCCGTGCCCCGGGATCGACGACGTTCGAGGACCTACGGTCGTCCGTGATGGACGTGTTGATGAAGCTGCCCCCGCAGACCGTCGTGAGGCCCGGTCACACGGACCCGACCACGATCGGCGAGGAGTGGGAGGGAAACGCCTTCGTGCGCCTGTGGCGCGGGCTCGACGAGGAGTCCCACGAGCGCTGCCGCGTCGGGGAGGAAGAGGCCGTGCTTGTCCTCTTCGCCCCCGACTACGACGGCGGTCACAAGGCGTGGGTGCGCTGGACCGCGTCAGGCCGGGACGACATCGTGCCCGGGAGCGCGGTCGAGCGCTACTGACCGCAGACCGGCCAGGCCGACCTGCCCACGCGCGCGTACAGGATCGCCGCGCGGCGGTCCTGCTCGGCCTCCGGCGCGGAAGCCGGGTCACCGCTGCCGCCAACGGACGCCCAGGTGGGACGGTCGAACTGGTACTTGCCGCGGTACGTTCCGCCGCCGCCGATGGCGTGCGGGTTGCCGCCCGACTCGCAGGCGGCGATCCGCTGCATGGTCGGCGACGCCGTAGAGCCGTGCGCGCGTTTGTGCGCCCGACGCTTGGCCGCACGGTGGCGGCGAACCGCGGCCTTCTGCTGGGCCGCGCGCAGGGCGACCGCCCTGTCGTTGCCGCCGTCGGGCGGGTTGGTGGAGCTCGCGGCGTCGGCGGCAAACGCAACCGCCGGTATCACAGCTGCCACGGAACCCACGGCAGCGATCAGCTTCCTCACGAAGAACACACCTCCGGTGTGTCGGGAGCAGCACAGCCGCCCTTGCGGGCGGGTCAGGGACCGATCGCGGCCAGGGGCCGAGCTGGTCGGTCGCTCTTCCTTAGATAGCCATCCGAACGTGCGTTCTATGTGCGTCCGGTCACACTGGGACCGATCGCCCAGGCGTCCGGCCTCGCGATAACTTCAGCCTGATGCAGGTCCCGCTGCCCGACGGAAGCACGCTCGAGCTGGATGACGGCGCCACAGGCGCCGATGCCGCGCGCGCGATCGGCGAGGGGCTCGCAAGGGCCGCCCTGGCGTTCCGCCAGGACGGCCAGGTGCGCGACCTGAGCGCGCCTGTGGAGGAGG
>VAWV01000296.1 GCA_005883295.1 Actinomycetota bacterium | reverse complement strand
CGCGGGAAGGACCACCCGCCGCCCGCCGGCGAGCAGGCGGGCCCTGCCCAGGTGCAACTCCCCGGGCCTGACGGCGAACGACGCGGACCGCCATAGATCGACCCAAGCGCCGCGCGGCAGGTAGAGGGACCGGGTCTTCGCGCCGGGCTCGAGCACCGGCGCGGCGAGGAGGTCGGGCCCGAACAGGTACTCGTCGTCCCGGGCCACCGCGCGCGGGTCCCGCGGGTAGACCAGAGCGAGGTGCCGCATGACCGGCATCCCGCTCCGCTGGTACTCGGCGTCCGCCGCGCGCAGGTACGGGTACAGCTGGGTCCGGAGCTTGGCGTAGCGCCGCCAGGCGGGCAGGACGTCCGGGTCGAAGATCTGCGCGCGCGGCTTCGCGGGCAGCGCGAACCCGGTCCCCTCGGTCCGCATCACGCCCGACGTCATCCCCATCTCGATCCAGCGGATGAGCAGCTCGGGCGTGAGCTGATTGGTGCCCAGCGAGAAGTAGCCGCCGATGTCGGAGCCCCAGAGGCTCACGCCCGAGAGCCCCATCGTCAGGCCGTTGTAGACGGCGGATTGCAGGCCGTCGAATCCCCAGCCGGTGGTCGGGTCGCCGCCCCACACGATCTGGGACCACCGCGCGGCGCCGGTCCAGCCCGAGCGGTTGAACCGGGCGAGCGGCCGCGGGGCCGTCTGCGCAAACAGGAGCGAGGCGCGGTGGTACAGGGCGGGGTACAGGTTGTGCATCTGCGGTCCCGGTGTCCCGTCCGCGGAGCGCGCGTCGCTGGGCGTGTATTCGCCGAAGTCCTCCATCCAGCCGTCGTAGCCGTTGCGCACGGCCTCGCCCAGCAGCCCGTTCCAGAACGGCAGCGCGCGCGGCGCGGTGAAGTCCATCTGCCCGACGAGGAAGACCGTGCTGCCCGTGTACTTGTAGACGTACGGCTGCCCGAACTGGTTCTTGGTGACCACGTTCTGCGCGACCGCCTGATCCCATACCGGGTGGTAGCTCGTGCAGATCATCGGGTTGAAGTAGGCGGTGACCGCGAGCCCCGCACCGTGGAAGAGGCTCGTGAGGGCGCCTTCGGAGGCGGTGTGGCCCTGCTGCGCTCCGCACGGCAGGTAGTGCGTGTACGTGTTGGCGAGGGAGGCGGGCGCGTCGGCGGCCCGCAGCCTGTCGATGCTCGGCTGGTTCCCGCCCTCCGGCTGGAACCAGGGCCCGAAGTAGAACGCCGCCGCGGCGGGAGGCTGGCGGCCCACGGCCGCGGTCATCCGGCTCAGCGCGCCGGCGGGCCGCGGCCCGGCGAAGACGCGGAACGCGATCTCCGATCCCTCCACCTCGGCGCTCCAGGCGCCGGGCTGGTCGGTGCCCAGCCTGAAGTTGCTCGTGGGGCCGCCGTCCAGCAGGAACCCGTACCCGCGCGTGGAGAGCAGCCACGGCATGGGGAAGTAGGCGGCGTCGTCGCGCGGGTGGTACCCCGCCGGCGGGACGAAGGCAGCGATGAAGGGTCGCTCGTCCGGCTGGTACGGGCCCTCGGCCACGTAGTTCTCCACGGTGTTGCCGCGCTGGTCGACCGCGTTGGAGCGCTCCCCGAAGCCGAGCTGGCGCTCGCCCCGGGGCGCCCCGAAGGCGATCCCGGCGTGGCCGACCCCGCTGGTCGAGCCGACCACGTTCGCGATCACGCTGACCACGCCGGGGCCGGTGGGCACGATCCCGACGTGAATCCGCCGCAGGGGGTCGGTCGTGGCCAGCTCGGCGTCGTATGCGCCGCCGCGGAGGTTGTCGCTCACCACGGCCGTCGCGTGTTGCCACACGCCGCCCGCCTCGAACCCGAGGCTGCCGGTCGGCCCGGGGCCGGTATCGCGGCTCTCGGACAGCTTCGCCCCATGGCGCTGCACGAACGCGAGGTGCCAGGGGCTCGTGGTGACCACGGCGCGGAGCGGGCCGGAGCGGACGGTCCGTTGTGCTGCCGGTGCGGGCACGGCTGCCAGCGCGGCGATCGCCAGCGCGGCCGCCCCGCTCCGTATCAGTCTCGCTTCGATGGGTGCTCCCAATTGGGCGGCTGCTTCAGGTCCTGCTCCCGCGGCGCCGGCGGCAGGACCTTCGCGGGCTGCGACCGCGGAGCCGGCTCGTCCAGCGCCGCCTCCGCGCCGGGTGGCCCGTTGCCGGGCAGGGGCAGCGTCTCGTCGCGATAGGCGGCGCGGTCGGGCACCGGCTCGGTCCGCGGCGGCAGGTCCGCGAACGGCGCGTCCGGCGCCCCAGCGTCGCCGGCGGGCGGTTCCCTCACCCGCGCCTCCTCCGGAAGGTCGTCGGCCGGCCGCTTCGCGTGCTCACGGATCCCCGCCAGGACCAGGATCGCGGCGCACACCAGCGCAAGCAGGCCCTGTCCGAGCGGCCGGCTGAACAGGCGGACGAGGATCAGGACCGCCGCCCAGGCGCCAGCGGCCGCGATGATCGCCCCGTCGCCGAACGGGATGTGGAACTCGCGTCCCTGGGAACGGCGCCGGAGGAGCAGGAGCACGGACGCGCCGATCAGGACGATCGCCGCCTCCACGAACGAGAACGGGCCCAGCGTGCTGATGATGAGCAGCAACGCACCCACCGCCGCCACGCGCTGCTCCAGGTTCAGGCGCCGCCAGGTCTCACCCAGGCTCAGCTTCTCGCGCGCCGGGCGCGGTCGCCTGCCGCTTTCAGAGCGGGTTGCGTCCGCCATAGCCCGAGTCGAGGTCGTGCCAGAAACCGATCTCCTCCTCGCCCTCCTCCCAGCATAGGAACACCTCGCGCCCGTCCCGCATCGAGGGGAAGTCCACGAGCCCGCGGTCGAGGTCGCGCAGCACCACCTCCATTGGTCGGCCCCGCCTCGTGCAGCGCCTCGCGCGCCTCCTCGTCGTTCAGACCCTCGCGCGCGGTGCGGAGCCGGTCGATGCGCTCGCGGACCCAATCGAGCGCGGCGTTGGCCTGCTCGAGGGTGTAGTGGCGCTCGGCCATCACGCCGGCACCGCGGAGCGCATGCGGCGCTCGATCGCGCGCGCGTCGGCGTCGGACACCGCCCGAAGCTGCCCCTGGAACGCCAGCGTCCAGTGCTCGGCTGGCCACTTGCGCACGTGCTCCAGCTCCCCGGCGAGCTCCTCCGCGTCCACATAGTCCGCCTCATCGAGCACGAGCTCCGGCTCGGTCTCGAAGCGCCACGGATACGGATCCGGCTTGCCCGGCTTACCGGGCCAGACTGGCGCACGGTCCTCGAACATCGACCCAGTCACCCGCACGATCGCCGCGAACACCTTGACCCGCGTGAGGTAGAAGACGATCCGGTCGCCCGGCTCGATCTGCTCGGCCAGCGCGCGCCGCCGCTCCTTCATCCCGATCAGCCGGAATCCGCGCTCCGCAGTGGCCGCGAAGTTCTCGGGCGAGCCGGTCAGGACCCACGTCCGCGAGGACACGCCGAGAGGGTAACGGGGGACCCCGCGGGCACTGGCGGCCCGCCCGACCCTCGGGTTACCCTTGAGCCGTGGCCCAGGACACACCCCCGATCGGCCCGGACGAGACCGCCTACAGGCTGGACCTCACGCCGGCCCAGCTGAAGGTCGTCCACTCGGCGCTGCGCGCGTTCCTCGACGACTTCGGGCATGACCAGCCGGAGGTACACCGGGTCGTCCACGAGCTGCTCGACAAGCTCCCCGACGAGCACTCGATCCGGGCGATCGACCTCACCCGCGGCGCCTAGGCACTACTCGATCGGGATGTCTTCCACCTGCGGGGTCAGCTCCGGCTTGTCCAGCCGGTCCAGATACCAGTC
>VAWV01000134.1:7359-10389 GCA_005883295.1 Actinomycetota bacterium | reverse complement strand
GCCGTGATCGGGCGCGATCCGGCAAGC
Organism: Actinomycetota bacterium; assembly: GCA_005883295.1. Taxonomy (GTDB): domain Bacteria; phylum Actinomycetota; class Thermoleophilia; order Solirubrobacterales; family Thermoleophilaceae; genus AC-37. The sequence continues at coordinate 10,362 of VAWV01000134.1, read as the reverse complement.
GCCGCACTCGTGATCGAGGACCCCGAGGCGTCGCGGCGCCACGCGTCGCTGATCCCGGAGGGGCAGAGCCTCAACGTGGAGGACCTCGGCTCGACGAACGGCACGTTCGTGAACGGTGAGCGCCTGGTCGGTGCTCAGGTCCTGGTCCCGGGAGACCGGCTGCGGATCGGGACGACCGTCTTCGAGGTCACCCTGACGGGCTCGCGCCCATCCGCCGCCCCCGCGCCCACCGAGCGCACTGGCCGCGCCGCGAGGGAGGACACCGCTGCCGCACTCCCCAGCGTGAGCGGCGGCTCCCCCGAGCAGCCGCCCGGCGAGCCTCCGGCCGGTGGACCGCCTCCTCCGGGAGGCCCGCCTCCGCCGCCTCCGCCACCGCCCCCCGCAGGCGGCCCGCCGCCCCCGCCGCCTCCCCCAGGCGGCCCGCCGCCACCTCCCGCGGCCTACGGCGGCGTGGACTATCCCGTGGACTTCCAGGTCGACTACCCGGAGGCCGGGATCGCGAGGTGGAGGGCGCTGTTCCAGGGCCTTCTGCTGATCCCGCACCTCTTCGTGCTGCTCTTCGTGTACATCGGCGTCCTCGTCGTTTGGCTCATCGCGTGGTTCGCGATCCTCATCACGGGCAGGTACCCGCAGGGCATGTTCAACTTCCTCGCGGGCGCGCTCAAGTGGACCAACAGGGTGAACGGGTTCCAGTATTGGATGACCGAGCGCTATCCGCCGTTCTCGCTCGGCGACGAGCCGGACTACCCGATCAGGACCCGCATCGACTACCCGCCTGACGGCAAGATCGCGCGCTGGCGCGTGCTCGTCCAGTACATACTGGCGATCCCGCACTTCATCGTGGTGTCGTTCCTGTTCCTGGCCGAGTACATCATCATCGTCATCGCGTTCTTCGCGATCCTCTTCACCCGAAAGTGGCCGCGGAGCATGTTCGACTTCACGGTCGGGATCATGCGCTGGAGGACCCGCGCGAACGCGTACGGCTACTTCTGGATGACCGAGAAGTACCCGCCGTTCTCGCTGGACTAGGACAGGGGGACACCGACGGAGACGCCCGAGCGGCCTGAGGGAGCGGGCGTGCCGTCCGAGCCCGAGCAGTCACCGTCCGGCGGCGGGGAGTGGCTGCCGCCTGTGCCCCCGGGGCCGCAACCCGGTCCGCCCCCCGGATGGCGGATCTCGCCGCGCGCCGTCGACCTCGCGCCTGACGCCCACATGGGTCCCGAGCCGTGGGCGGATCCGGGCAACTCCGTGGCGGGGGTGGCGCTTGGCCTGGCGGTGGCGGCCTTCGGAGTCCTGTTCTTCCGGGTGGTCGGCATCTTCGCCCTGCCGCTCGGCATCGCGGCCACGGTCCTGGGCGCGATCGGGCGGGGCCGGATAAAGCGCGGGGAGACGCGGCAGGGGAAGGTCGAGGTCAGCATCGCGCTCACGGTCGGGATCGCAACCACCGTGATCGTGCTGCTCGGGGTGCTCGTCTACATCGCGCGGCACTGATCGCGGACACGCGGATCCGGCATCCGGGCGCTCCGAGGGGTCCGCTATCTTGGCCCGACCGCATGGCGAACCCCTTCCTCAAGCAGTATCTGATGACGGCGGGGCCCACGCCGATACCGCCCGCAGTGTCGGAGGCGATGGCCCAGCCGGTCCTCTACCACCGCGCGCCCGCGTTCATCGAGGTGTACGCGCGCTGCCTCGACCGGCTGAGGGACGTCTTCCAGACAGGGAACGACGTGCTGGCGTTCGCGGCCTCGGGATCGGGCGCCATGGAGTCGGCCGTCGCCAACCTGGTACGGCCCGGCGAACCCGCGCTGGTGGCCTCGTGCGGGAAGTTCGGCGAGCGGTGGGTGGAGCTCTGCGAGACCTTCGGCGCGGAGCTGGTGCACCTCGACGCCGGCTGGGGGAACCGGGTGGAGCCCGCCGACCTCGAGCGCAAGCTGGGCGAGAATCCCGGCGTTCCCGTCGTCTTCACGACGCTGTCCGAGACCTCCACCGGCGTGGTCAACGACATCCAGGCGCTCACCGAGGTGGCCCATGCCGCGGGCGCCCTGATCGCGGTAGACGCCGTGTCCGGCCTCGGCGCGGTGCCGATCCCCCAGGACGACTGGGGAGTGGACGTCGTCGTGTCCGGGTCCCAGAAGGCGCTGATGTGCCCGCCCGGCTTGGCCTTCGCCAGCGCGGACGAGGCGGCCCTCGTGCGCGCTGAGGAGTCGCCCGGGCGTCGCGCGTACTTCGACTGGGGAGCGACGGTCAAGGGCCAGCGCAAGGACCCGCCCGACAGCCCGTTCACGCCGGCGGTCACGCTGTTCATGGGCCTCGACGTGGCGCTGGGGCTGATCGCGGAGGAGGGCCTCGAGCAGGTATTCGAGCGCCACCGCGTGCTGGGCCGCGCTGCGCGTGCCGCCGTCAAGGCGCTCGACCTGGAGGTGTTCGGCCCGGAGGATGAGAACGCCAACGTGGTCACCGCGATCAGGCTTCCCGACTCGATCGACGGCGCCAAGGTCCCCAAGCTGATGCGCGACCGCTTCGGCGTGACGATCGCCGGCGGCCAGGGTCAGCTCAAGGGCAAGATCGCCCGGATAGCCCACTGCGGCTACTTCGGCGCGTTCGACATAGTCACCACGTTCGCGGCGTTCGAGATGACGCTGCGCGAGCTGGGCCACGAGGTCGAGCTGGGCGCTGGCGTTGGCGCCGCCCAGGCCGTCTTCCTGGAGGCCGGCGTCCCGGCGGCCGCGCCCGCGTGAACGACCGCCCTCGCGTCCTCGTAAAGGAGAAGATCGGGGACTCCGGGCTCGAGCTGTTGCGCGAGGCTGGATTCGACGTGGAGGTCGGCGTCGACTGGCCGGACGACGAGCTCGGGCGTCGCATCGGCGAGTTCGACGGGATCCTCGTCCGGTCGGCGACGAAGCTGACCGCTGATCTGCTGCACAACGCGGATCGCCTGCGCGCGATCGGCCGCGCCGGAGTGGGGGTGGACAACGTGGACGTCGACGCCGCCACCAAGCGCGG
>VAWV01000134.1:0-7333 GCA_005883295.1 Actinomycetota bacterium | reverse complement strand
TGGCGATGCTGCTCGCCCTCGCCCGCAACGTGCCCCAGGCCCACGCGTCGCTCACCTCGGGGAAGTGGGAGCGGTCCAAGTTCAGCGGCGTCGAGCTCAACGAGAAGACCCTCGGCATCCTGGGCTTCGGCCGCATCGGCCAGCTGGTGGCCCAGCGCGCCCAGGCCTTCGGGATGCGCGTGATCGCCTTCGACCTCTACGTGGCGGAGGAGCGCTTCCGTGAGCTCGGCGTGGAGCGGGCCGCCACATCGGACGAGCTCTACGCCGCCTCCGACTTCGTGACGATCCACCTCCCGAAGACGCCGGAGACCGAGGACTGGCTCGACGCCGAGGCCTTCTCGAAGATGAAGGACGGGGGGCCGCGCTCGACTCCGGCAAGGTGGCCGCGGCCGCGCTGGACGTCTTCCGCGAGGAGCCGGCCACCGAGCATCCGCTCTTCGGCTACCCGAACGTGGTCGTCACCCCGCACCTGGGCGCCTCCACGGCGGAGGCCACGGACCGCGCCGGTTACCAGGCCGCGGAGCAGGTCGTGGCCGCGCTCACCGGCGGCGTGGTCACGAGCGCCGTGAATGTGCCCGCGGTGCGGGCGGAGGACCTGGAGGAGCTCGGTCCGTTCGTGCCGCTGAGCGACGCACTCGGCCGGATCGGCGCCGCTCTGGCCGAGGGAAGCTCGATCGACGCGGTGGAGGTGGAGTACCTGGGGCGGATCGCCGAGCGCGACACGCGCCTGCTGACGGTGCAGGTCCTGAAGGGCATCCTCCGCGGCCGCACCGAGGAGCAGGTGAACGACGTGAACGCGCCGACGCTCGCCGCAGAGCGCGGCATCGAGATCGCCGAGACCAGCCGGCCCCACGCGCGGGACTTCACCGACCTCGTGCGCGTCACGGTCAGGAGCGGCGACAGCTCCACCCGCGTGGTCGGCACGACCCTCGGGCGACGGAACCGGGCGCACCTGCTCGAGGCCTGGGGCTCGCGCTTCAACGTCCAGCTCGAGCCGCACATGGCCGTGTTCCGCTATCGCGACCAACCGGGCATGCTCGGCCGGGTGGGGACCGCCCTGGGCGAGGCCGGCGTGAACGTGATCTCGGCGGCGGTGGGCCTGCGGCCCGACGACGGGGAGCCGGAGCCGGCCGCGTCCACCGAGGCCGTGATGGTGGTCACCGCCGAGTCGGCGGTGCCGCAGGAGGTCGTCGACGCGGTGGTGGCGAGCGACGGCTTCTTCACCGGGCGCACGGTCAGCTTGTAGCTTGCGGCGGGCATGAGGACCCTGGTCATAACCGAGCACGGGCCGCCCGAGGTGCTGAAGGTGGAGGAGCGGCCCGACCCGCAACCAGGCCCGGGTGAGGTGCGCATCCGGGTCCGCGCGGCGGGCATCAACTTCGCCGACCTCCTTGCCCGGATGGGCCTCTACCAAGACGCGCCCAAGCCGCCGTGCGTGGTCGGCTACGAGGTGGCCGGCGAGGTGGACATGGTGGGGGACGGGGTCGAGTCGCCCGCGGTCGGCGAGCGCGTGCTCGCCGGTTGCCGCTTCGGCGGGTACGCGGAGCTCGTCGTAGTCCGGGCCAACGACACGGTGCCGCTCCCGGACGGCTGGAGCTTCGAGGAGGGCGCCGCGCTGCCGGTGGTGTACGCCACCGCGTACGCGGGCCTGATCCGCTACGGCTCGCTCCGGGAGGGCGAGCGGATCCTGATCCACGCGGCCGCCGGTGGCGTGGGCATCGCCGCGACGCAGATCGCGAAGCTGGCCGGGGCCGATGAGATCTACGGGACCGCGTCGCCATCCAAGCACGACGCGATTCGGGGCTTCGGGGTCGATCACGCGATCGACTACACGAGCGCCGACTTCGCCAAGGAGGTTCGCCGCATAGCGGGCAGCGAGGAGCCCCTCGACCTCATCATGGACGCGATCGGCGGCAGGAGCTTCCGGCGGAGCTGGTCGCTGCTCGGGCCGGGCGGGCGGCTGGTCTGCTACGGCGCCACGTCGATCGCGGGGGGCGAGAAGCGCAGCATTCCGCGCGCGCTCAAAACCATGGTCGAGATGCCGCCGTTCTTCCCGGTCCCGATGATGTCGCGCTCGAAGTCGGTCATCGGGCTCAACATGCTCAAGCTCTGGGACGCGAAGGGCTCGCTCGACGAGTACGTCCAGCCGCTGCGGGAGTGGACCGAGGCCGGGAGGCTGCGGCCGGTCGTGGCCGAGGCTTTCCCGCTCGAGCAGGGCCCCGCCGCGCACCGCTACATCGCCGAGCGAAAGAACGTGGGCAAGGTGGTGCTCACTCTGTAGAGTGGACGAGAGCGATGACGTTCCAGCTCTCGCTTCGACTTCTCCTCCTCCCCCTTCGGGGGGAATAGCGCGTGGCGGCCGCGTAGCCGCGAGACCAGAGGAGACCGAAGCGGAGCACTGAAAGGAACGACATGACCGAGAACACCACGCAGGGCAGGCGGGAAGCGGACCGGGTACGGATCTTCGACACGACGCTCCGCGACGGCGAGCAGTCCCCCGGGATCTCGCTCAACAAGGCCGAGAAGCTGGAGATCGCGAACCAGCTCGCCCGGCTCGGTGTGGACATCATCGAGGCCGGCTTCCCGATCACCTCCCCCGGCGACTTCGAGGCCGTTCAGGCGATCGCCCGCGAGGTGCACGGCCCAGTGATCTGTGGCCTGTCGCGCACCAGCTTCCAGGACATCGACGCCGCGTGGAAGGCGATCAAGGACTCCGAGCGCCCGCGGATCCACACCTTCATCGCGACCAGCGACATCCACATCGAGCGCAAGCTCCAGACAACGCGCGACGACGTGAAGGGGCAGGCGCGCGCTGCGGTCGCGCACGCCAAGCAGTACACCGACGACGTCGAGTTCTCGCCCGAGGACGGGTCGCGCTCGGACGTGGAGTTCATGGCCGAGGTCATCCAGATCGCGCTCGACGAGGGGGCCACCACGATCAACGTCCCCGACACCGTCGGCTACACGATGCCTCACGAGTACGGGGCGATGTTCGAGGAGCTGTACCGGCTGGTGCCGGACCTGCGCAACGTGGTGGTCTCCGTCCACTGCCACAACGACCTCGGGCTCGCGGTGGCCAACTCGTTCGCCGGGCTGCAGGCAGGGTGCCGGCAGGTGGAGTGCGCCGTGAACGGAATCGGCGAGCGCGCGGGGAACGCCTCGCTCGAGGAGATCGTGATGCTGCTCCACACGCGCGAGTCCAGCGTGGCCCTGTGGACCGGCGCGAACACTCGCGAGATCGCCCGCACCAGCCGGCTCGTGTCGCGGCTGACCGGCTACAACGTGCAGCCGAACAAGGCGATCGTCGGCCGCAACGCGTTCGCGCACGAGGCGGGCATCCATCAGGACGGCGTCCTGAAGGAGCGCACCACCTACGAGATCATGGACGCCACCACGATCGGGCTGGAGACGAACTCGATCGTGCTGGGCAAGCACTCCGGCCGGCACGCGCTCCGGAAGGCATTGGAGGAGCTCGGGTTCGAGGTCGAGGGGCCGGCGCTGAACACGGCCTTCCGGCGCTTCAAGGACCTGGCCGACAAGAAGAAGGCGATCACCGCGCTCGACCTCGAGGCGATCGTCTCCGACGAGATGCGCCAGTCGCCGGAGTCGTTCGTGCTCGAGTCGTTCGACATCGAGGCCTCATCGAACCGGGCGCCGCTCGCGCACGTGGCGGTGCGGATGCCGGGCGGCGAGGTGGCCGAGGGCAACTTCACGGGCGACGGGCCGGTCGACGCCTTCTTCAGCGCGATCAATGCGGCCACCGGGCACGAGGCGCGGCTGAAGGAGTACCACGTGAGCGCCGTCACCGGCGGTCGCGACGCGCTGGGCGAGGTCACCGTGCTGCTCGAGCTGAACGGCTTCCTGGCGTCGGGCCAGGGCGTGTCAACCGACATCCTGGAAGCCTCCGGGCGGGCCTACCTGCGAGCGCTGTCGAACGCCCTGTCCGAGTCGGCCGCGGCGGAGGCCGAGCACCACCTGCGCCGCGCCGGCGCGGTCGAGACGCCGACTCCATAGGCCGTGTGGCGCCTCTTCTACCTCGGGACCGACGTCCACACGCTCCTCTACCGGCTCAGTCGAGGCCTGGTCGGGCACCGGATGCCCGGCATGCCGGCGATGCTGCTGCTGGACCACGTGGGGGCGAAGAGCGGCAAGGCCCGGACCACGCCGCTCGTGTACATCGAGGACGGCGACGCGTTCGTGATCGTGGCTTCGAAGGGCGGGCACCCTAAGCACCCGGCCTGGTTCCACAACCTGCGCGCGAACCCGGAGACCACGATCCAGGTCGGTCCGCGCAAGATCCCGGTGACGGCGCGGGTCGCGACCGACGCCGAGCGGGAGCGCCTGTGGCCGGAGGTGGTGCGCGCCTACAGCGGCTACGAGGGCTACCAGCGGCGGACCGACCGCAAGATCCCGCTGGTGATGCTCGAACCCAGGTGAGTCAGAGCCTGCGCAGCACCTCTCGGGCTGCGCGCTCGCCCGAGCGCACGGCGCCGTCCATGTAGCCGCTCCAGAAGACCGACGTCTCGGTCCCGGCCCAGTGGATGCGGCCCACAGGCTTTCGCAGCGCCGGGCCGAACTTCGTGAGCGTGCCAGGGCCGGTGTAGGCCAGTGGACAGCCCCGGGTCCACTTCTGCTTCCGCCAGTTGCTCTCCAGGTACCGGGTCGGGTGGAGACCCTCGGAGCCGAAGAGCTTGGAGAACCCCTCGAGCGCAACGGCGCGGCGTTCGCTAGGGGGCCGGCGATTGAAGGATCTCGCCGCGGCACCGCCAACGAACCCGAACACGATCCCCACGCTTCCGTCCTCCGGCGAGTCGTCGAACGTTGCGCCGAGCGGCGGATCGAGGCAGACCGCGGTGCCCGTCAGGCCCTTGTCGCGCCAGAAGGGGCGGTCGTACACAGCGGTGACCTTGGTCAGCGTTCCCTGCGGGAAGCGCGCGAGCAGGTCCTCTCGGCTCGCCGGCAGCGCGGGCTCGTAGACGATCTCTGCGCTCAGGACGGGCGGGATCGCGACGATCGCCCGCTTGGCGTGTACCACCGCCCCGTCGGACGACACGAGCACGCCGTGCGGCAGCTGGGTGATCCGCCGCGCCGGTGAGCCGAGCACGATCCGGTCGCCAAGCTCGCGCGCCACCAGCTTTGCCACCCGCTGCGAGCCCCCGCGGAAACGCGTCTGCTGGGCCCCGCCGCGCGTGTTGAAGTTCCGCTCGAAGGTTCCGGCGTGGTGCTCGTCGCCGGACGCGGCGATGAAGTTGACCGTCCACAGGAGCGAGACGTCCTGCGGCTCGGCGCCCACGGCCGCACGGGTCACCACCTCGAGAAGGCGGATGAAGCGCGGGTTACCGTCCGTGTTGGCGAGCACGAAGTCCTTCAGCGTCTGGGCGTCCCACTCCGCGGCCTTCGACGCCTTCCAGGGCGAGCCGACCGGCACCTGGCGCGCCATCTGGTCGATCTTGTAGACGGCGGTGGCGATGTCGCCGAGGATCTCCAGATCGGGCGGGGCGGTTCCCGTGGGCCCGCGGTCGCTGTATGTGGACCGCTTGCCGTCGTGCAGGTAGACGTCGTCGCCCTCGTCGTAGGTCGGGAAGGTGCCGACCCCGACCTCCTTGGCGAGGCGCCTGATCCGGTTCTGCGTGGGACCGATGAAGGTCGCGCCGCGCTCGGAGATCACGCCTCCGCCGAGCTCGGCGTTGAGCGCCCGGCCGCCCACGCGGTGCCGCGCCTCGAGCACCACCACCGACCTCCCACTGCGGACCAGCTCACGCGCGGCCGAGAGCCCGGCGAACCCGGCTCCCACCACGACCACGTCGGCGTGCCGGACCGTGCGCCGCGCGAGCGCGCCGGCGGGAACCCCGGCGAGGAGCGCCCCTGCGCCCGCTGCGCCGAGCAGGCGCCGCCGTGTGATCGGCCGATCGACCACCTAGGCGGCCGCGTCCAGCTCCTCGCGGGCCGCGAGCGTCACCGCGCGGGTCTCGGGCCCGAGCGCGATCGACAGAGCCTCCCGCAGCACGGGCAGCGTGGACATGGCGAACGCGGGCCTCCCGGCCGCGACGGTCGTGGCGTCCACGATCCGGGGTCGGTCGATCCCCGCCAGCCGCCGCAGGTCGCGCGGGACGGTTGCCAGCGCCGCGCGGGCAACCAGGCGCACGGGTACCTGGTAGGGCAGCAGCTCTCGGGTGAGCGGCGGGTTGAGCACGAACTCGATCGCCTCGCGCGCCGGCTCCGAGATGCACAGCTGAGGCCGCACCGCGGCGAAGTAGGCACGCTGCTCGGCCACGGTCCGCGGGACCATCTCAGCCGGGAGCCCGACAAGCGGGGCCACGCGGACGCCCTCCGCGATATAGCGATCCTCGTCCTCGGGTGAGAGCCCGCCCACATACGCGCGGTAAACGGCAAGGAACGAGTGCCACTCCACGCAGTGCACCCAGAGCTGGGTGTCGGGGTCGTCGGCGCTGTAGGCGCGGCCGGTGACAGGGTCGATTCCCCGAATGCTCCTGTGGATGCGGCGCACCCGTGCCGCCGCGGCGTCGGCGGTGGCGCGGTCGCCGAACACCGTCGCTGTGACGTAGTAGGCGGTCCGGCGGAGGCGCTCGACCGCGCGGTGCTTGTAGTCGCTGTGCTGCGCGACGCCGGCCATCGCGAGCGGATGGAGCGCCTGGATGATCAGGGCGCGGAGCCCGCCGACGATCGAGACCGGATGCCCGATCACCTTCCACGCGACCGAGTCGGGATCGAGATATCCGTCGTGGGCTTCGGGCTCGCTCACCGCATCAGCCTCACCGGTCAGGGTACCCTCGGCGCCCGATGGCCGCCCCTAACGTCGACCGCGCGCGCGAGCAGGTGGCCGCGGCCTGCGGGCGCCTGGCGGAGGAGCGGCTGGTGGTCGGGACGGCCGGCAACGTGAGCGCGCGGGCAGGTGACCACGTGGCGATCAGCGCCACGGGCGCCGTGCTGGCGGACGCGACGCCCGAGCTGGTGAGCGTGATCGACATGGACGGCCGTGTCGTGGAAGGCGAGCTCGCGCCCACCTCGGAGCTCGACCTCCACCTCGGTGTCTACCGCCGCTACGACGCCGGTGCCGTGGTCCACACGCACGCGCCGATGGCAACCGCACTCTCCTGCGTGCTGGAGGACGAGTTGCCGTGCGTGCACTACCAGATGCTGCTCCTCGGCGGACCGGTGCGCGTGGCGCGCTACGCGACCTTCGGCACTCCGGAGCTCGCCGAGAACGTGCTCGAGGCGCTCGAGGGACGCACCGGAGCGCTGATGGCGAACCACGGAGCGATCACGCACGCCGCCGAACTGGCAGGCGCGGTGGAGCTCGCGTTGCTGCTCG
>VAWV01000133.1:468-7685 GCA_005883295.1 Actinomycetota bacterium | reverse complement strand
TGTCCGGGTCGGTCCGCGACTCGCCCTCCACGAGCACCTCCATCTCACGGCCCACGAATCGCTGCGCCCGCTCCGTCGCCCGTCGCTGGACGGCCTCCACCAGCCGCTCCATCCGCGCCCGCTTCACGTCGTGCGGCACCTGGTCGGGGTACTCGGCGGCGAGGGTCCCCCGGCGCGGCGAGAAGATGAACGTGAACGCGGAGTCGTAGCCCACCCGCTCGACGACCTCGAGGGTCTCTTGGAAGTCATCGTCGGTCTCGCCGGGGAAGCCGACGATGATGTCGGTCGTGAGCGCCACGTCCGGCACGTGCTCGCGGATCTGGGCGACGCGGTCCAGGTACCGCTCGCGGTTGTAGGTCCGCCGCATGGCCTTGAGGATGCGGCTCGACCCCGACTGGAGCGGCAGGTGGATGTGCTCGCAGACCGAGGGGAACTCCACGTGGGCGCGGATGACGTCCTCGCGCATGTCCTTGGGGTGGGGGCTCGTGTAGCGGATCCGCTCGATCCCCTCCGCGGCGTCGAGCATGCCGAGGAGCTCCGCGAAGGTCGTCTTCTCGCCCTTTGGCAGGTCGCGGCCGTACGAGTTCACGTTCTGTCCCAGCAGCGTGACCTCGCGCACGCCGTCGTCCGCAAGACGCCGGACCTCATCCACCAGCTCCGCGGCCGGACGGCTCACCTCACGCCCGCGGGTGGAGGGGACTATGCAGTACGCGCAGGCGCAGTTGCAGCCAACCGAGATCTGGACCCAGGCCTGGAACTCGCGCTCCCGCTTGGACGGCAGGTGGCCCGTGAAGCCCTCGAACTCGAAGAAGCCCTGCGCGGTGAGGCTGTCGCTGGTGAGGAACTCCGCGAGCTTGGGCACCTGACCGGGCCCGAAGGCGACGTCCACGAACGGGAAGCGCTCGAAGACCTCGTCCTTGAGCGACTGGGCCCAGCAGCCGCCGATGCCCACGATCCGCTCGGGGTCCTCGGACTTGAGCCGCTTCGCCTCGCCGAGGTGGCCGAGCAGCCGGTTGTCGGCCGACTCACGGATCGAGCAGGTGTTGAAGAGGATCACGTCCGCCGCAGAGCGGTCGTCCGCCTCCCGGTAGGCGAGCGACTCGAGCATGCCCTTCATGCGCTCCGAGTCGTGCTCGTTCATCTGGCACCCGAAGGTGGTGACGTGGTAGCTCTTCACGGCCCGTCGGAAGGCTAGCGGCGGGGTCTCGCGCTACTTCGCGAAGTCCACGTTGCGGCTCTCGCGGATCACGGTCACCTTGATCTGACCCGCGTACTCGAGCTCCTTCTCCACGTCCCTGGCGATGCGGTGCGACAGGAGCGCCGCCGTGTCGTCGTCGACCTCCTCGGGGTGGACGATCACGCGGATCTCCCGGCCCGCCTGCATGGCGTAGACCTTCTCCACGCCCGCGTGGCGCGTTGCGATGCTCTCGAGATCGCGCAGTCGCTTGGTGTACTGCTCGAGCGATTCGCCGCGCGCGCCCGGGCGAGCACCCGACAGCGAGTCGACGATCTGGACCACCACGGCCTCCACGGTCCGGAGCTCCACCTCGTTGTGGTGGGCCTCCATCGCGTGCGCCACCGCCTCCGACTCGCCGTAGCGGCGGGCGATCTCGCCGCCGACGAGCGCGTGCGGACCCTCGGTCTCGTGGCTCACCGCCTTGCCGATGTCGTGCATCAGCGCGGCGCGTGCCGCGGTCTTCTCGTTCGCGCCCAGCTCGGAGGCCAGGAGCGATGCCAGCCGCGCGCATTCGATGGAGTGGTCGAGCACGTTCTGGCCGTAGCTCGTGCGGTAGTGGAGCCGGCCCAGGAGCTTCGACAGCTCGGGGTGGACCGAGCCGACATTCGCCTCCAGCACGGCCTGCTCCCCCACCTCGGCGATCCGGTTCTCGATCTCCGAGCGGGTCTGGTAGTAGGACTCCTCGATCCGGGCCGGGTGGATCCGGCCGTCCTGCAGGAGCTTCTCCAGCGTGAGGCGCGCCACCTCGCGGCGGACGCCGTCGAACCCGGACAGGATCACCGCGCTGGGCGTGTCATCGATGATGAAGTCGATCCCCGTGAGGGTCTCGAGCGTCCGGATGTTGCGCCCCTCACGCCCGATGATCCGGCCCTTGAGGTCGTCGGACTCCAGCTGCACGACCGACACGGTCGTCTCCGCCGCATGGCCCCCGGCCACGCGCTGCATGACGGTCGAGAGGATGCTGCGGGCGCGGCGGTCGGCGTCGCGGCGGGCCTCGTCCTCGATCTGCCGCACCAGGCGCGCGCTGTCGTGGCGGATCTCGTCCTCGAGCTCGCGGAGGAGCACCTGCCTCGCCTGACCCGGGGAGAGCCCGGAGATGCGCTCGAGCTCCCGCAGCTGATCCTGCTTGGCCGCCTTCAGCTTCCCGGCCTCGCGGTCGAGGTTGCGCTGGCGGTCCTCGAGGGAGGTCTCGCGCCGTTCGAGCTCGGCGAGCCGCACGGCGAGCTTCTCCTCCTTGCTGAGGATGCGCTCCTCGATCCGCACGATCTCGGCGCGCCGTTCACGCAGCTCGTCCTCGATCGCCAACTTCGGCGCGCGCGCTGGCGAGCCTCCCGCGGGCGGGGTGGTGGTTGCGGTTGCGGCGCTCACCTCGGCTCGGGTCGCGGGCGACGGCGCGGGGCCCACGCGCGGGCCCGCATGCGCGACGCGCGTCCTGCCCATGAGCACCACGACGAGTGCCGAGACCACCGCCGCTACTGCCGCTCCAACAAAGATCTCCATCTCTCCGCTCTCCTCCAGGGCCCGCGCTGGGCGCTGCGGGCCGCAGGTCGCTATCGAGCGACACGGCGCGGCTGCCGCAAGACGTGAGGGTTTCTAAGAGCGGGGCGCGCGCGAGTGGACGCGCGCGGATGTGACTGGGAGCGCCTTACCTACCTCCCTCCGGGCGTCCCGATCTCACTTCGAATGGTCGTCTCGTCAAGCTTATCCCTTACTTATCCCGCGTCAAAAACAGCGTGTTTGCTGGAAGTTCGTCTCGCGTCGGCCGTTCCGGCCGCCTTTAGGAAGGGTACGCCTCGGGCGGCCTTGACGCAAGGCGTGAGACGGGCGGGCGAGGCCGGCTGATCCGGGTCGAATCTGGCGGTCGGCCGCCGCGCCAGGCCTACGCGGCCTGCGCCGCCTCCGCCTCCGGCGGCCCGCCGTTCGCGTCCGCCGGCGCGGCATTCGCCTCCGCCGTCACCGGGCTGACGGATGCCGGCCGGGCCGGCTCGATGCCCAGCGTGGCGTAGATCTTCTCCTCGATCTCCTTCGCCATCGCCGGGTTCTCGCGCAGGAACGCCTTGGCGTTGCCGCGACCCTGGCCGATGCGCTCGTCGCCGTACGAGAAGAACGAGCCGGACTTCTGGACGAGGTTGTGCTCCAGCGCCAGGTCGAGGATGCAGCCCTCTGACGAGATGCCCTGCCCGTACTCGATGTCGAACTCCGCCTGGCGGAATGGCGCCGCGACCTTGTTCTTGACCACCTTCACCCGCACGCGGTTGCCGACCGCCTCGGTGCCGTCCTTGAGCGTCTCGATGCGACGCAAGTCGAGGCGCTGAGAGGAATAGAACTTGAGCGCGCGTCCGCCGGGCTGGGTTTCGTTGGAGCCGAACATCACCCCGACCTTCTCGCGGATCTGGTTGGTGAACACGCACATCGTGTTGGTGCGGTTCAGGTTGCCCGCCAGCTTGCGCATCGCCTGGCTCATCATGCGCGCCTGGAGCCCGACCGTCTGGTCGCCCATCGCGCCCTCCAGCTCGGCCTTCGGCGTGAGCGCCGCCACCGAGTCGATCGCCACGACGTCGATCGCGCCCGAGCGGATCAGGAGGTCGGCGATCTCGAGCGCCTGCTCGCCGTGGTCGGGCTGGGAGACCAGCAGCTCGTCGACGTCCACGCCGATGCGCTTGGCGTAGAGCGGGTCCATCGCGTGCTCGGCGTCGATGAACGCGCAGATGCCGCCGACCTTCTGGGCCTCTGACAGGACGTGGTAGAGCAGCGTGGTCTTGCCAGACGACTCTGGGCCGAAGATCTCCACGATCCGCCCGCGCGGCAGCCCGCCCACACCCAGCGCCAGATCGAGCGACAGCGCGCCCGTGGAGATGGTGGACACCTTGACCGCCGCGTCCTCGTCCCCCATCCGCATGATCGACCCCTTGCCGAACGTGCGCTCGATCTGCGTGAGCGCGCCCGACAGAGCGGCGTCCCGCGCCTTGGCGGCCTTCTCCTGTTCCTTGTCCATTTCGGTGGCTCCTATCCGATTCGAACGACTCAAGCTAGGAGTCGAGCCGGACAGAAGTTCGCCCCCTCCGCCATAGGCGACTGATTCCGCGGCCGCGTGTGCGCGGGGTCGTGTGATCAGTCGGCTGTAGCCTCAAACCACGATGGAGGCGGTCGCTGCCCCGTTGTGGAGCTCCCGCCGGATCCGCGAGGGGGTCGCGTATCTCGGGCTGGCGGGTCTGGTGGCGAGCTCGGCCCTGGTCTTCATGGGCGCGGAGGGACGGCTGGGGGTGCTCGTCCCGGCCGCCAGGCTGCGCTACCCGGACTGGCTGCGCGGCCCGCTCTCCGGCCTCCAGATCGATCTCACGCCCAACGGGCTCGCCTGGCTCCTGGTGGGCATGTGCGCCGGGTACGTGCTGGTGCTGGTCTGCGCCGACGCCGTCTCGATGCGCGTCGCGGTCGGCACGATCGTCGGGCTCCACGTGCTCTTCATCCTGGGCCCGCCACTGGTGTCGACCGACGTCTTCGGGTACATCGACCTCGCCCGCCTCGGGACGCGGCACGGAATCAGCCCCTACTCCCCGGCCTCTACCCACATCCCGCCCGACTCGGTGCACCTGTACCGGCGCTGGCACTCGGACCTCCCGGCGCCCTACGGGCCGGTCTTCATGCTCATCGCCTACGCGCTCGTGCCGCTCGGGGTCGCCGGAGGGCTGTGGGCGTTCAAGATCCTTGCGGCCGCGGGCAGCCTGGCGACCATCTGGCTGGTCTGGCGGTGCGCAGCCGCCCTCGGCCGCGATCCGCTGAAGGCGGCCCTGTTCGTGGGCCTCAATCCCGCCCTGCTCCTGTTCGGCGTGGGCGGGGCCCACAACGACTTCCTCGTGCTCACGGTGGCCACCGCCGCCGTCTACCTGCTGATCGCGGGGCGCGATCGGCTGGGAAGCGCTGGACTGGTCGTGGCCTCGGCGATGAAGCTCCCGATCGGGCTTCCGCTGGCCTTCGCCTTCGCCCGCTCCGACGGACGCCGCCGCCGTGAGCTCGGGATCGGAACGCTGCTCGCGCTGGCCGCCGTCGCGGTAGTCGCCGTCGTGGGGTTCGGCTCCCACGCCGCCGGCTTCATCGAGGACCTCAAGGTGGAGCAGAAGGAGGTCGCCGTCTACAGCGTCCCGAACCAGATCGGCAAGCTGCTCGGCTTCGGCGGGCTCACGCACGGGATCCGCCTCGTGGCCGAGGTGGCTCTGGCGGCCATCGTGATCCTGATGCTGCGCCGCGTCTGGCGCGGCGGGGACTGGATCACAGCCGCCGGGTGGACGATGTTCGCCCTGCTCGTGGCGAGCGCTTGGCTCCTGCCGTGGTACGTGGCCTGGCTGCTTCCGCTCGCCGCGATCTCCGCGGACAGCCGCCTGCGGGCGGCGGCGCTCGCGCTCACGGCCTACATCGTCATCACGCGCGTGACGCTGTGGGCTGGGCTGCCGCCCTAGGCGTCTAGGCGTCGGCCGGGTCGTCGACGGTCTCCATCGCCGCGTCGGCGCGCACCATCTCGAGCACGCGGTCGATCGGCGCGGAGCCCTTGACGAGCACGAGCCGGCGTCCGGCCGCACGCGCCCTCCGCTGAGCCGAGAACAGCTCGCGGAGGCCTGACGAGTCCATGAACGTCAGATCGCGGAGGTCGATCAGGAGGAGGGCCGGTGCCCTCTCCTCGACCGTCGCCAGGCGGCGAGCCAGCCACGGCGCGCTGACCAGGTCGAGCTCGCCGTCCAGCCGGAGCCGGATTCCGCCCCGCTCCTCGATCTCCTCGATGGCGAGGATCCCGGCTGCGGGCGAGCCGGCGGCGCCGGCCGGCACCGGGGCACCAGCCGGAGTGGACGCCGCGAGCGCCACGGCCGCGGCCGGCTCGTGGGCCACGTGCGGAAGCCACTCGAGCCACTTGGGCAGGTACCAGTTCCAGTCCCCGAGCAGCTTCATGGTGGCCGGCAGAAGCACGGCGCGCACGATGGTCGCGTCGATCAGGACCGCAGTGGCCAGCCCGACGCCCATCATCTTGAAGTCGAGCGAGCTCAGCGTGGCGAAGATGCCGAACACCGCGACCATCACGGCGGCGGCGCTCGTGACAACGCCGGCTGTGGCCTTGATACCGGTCGCCACCGCGTCCTCCGTCCGGCTTCCCCGATCGAACGCCTCGCGGACCCGCGAGAGGATCAGGACGTGGTAGTCCATCGAGAGCCCGAAGAGGATCACGAAGAGGAACAGCGGGAGCCAGGACGTGACGCCCCCGTTCGACTTGAAGCCGAGCGCCTTCTGCAGGTGTCCGTACTGGAAGACCCAGACGAGGACGCCGTACGCCGCGCCCACCGAGAGCAGGTTGAGGACGATCGCCTTGAGCGGGATCACGATCGAGCGGAAGGTGACCATGAGCAGGCAGAACGCCAGCCCGAGCACGAACGCGAACACCCACGGCGCTCGCGACTTCATCTGGCGGTTGAAGTCATGCGAGCCGGCCGTCATCCCGCCGACGTGCACCTGCGCCCCCGGGACCTTCTCGATGGTCTGCGGCAGGACGGTGTTCCGCAGCGCCGCGAGCGCGCGGTTCGAGGTCGAGTCCGTGCCGTTGCCGGCGAGCGGGACGCTGACGACGGCGACCGTGCGATCGCGGTTCACGCGGACCTCGATCGGCTCGCGCATCAACCCTGTTCCGAGCGCTCCGAGCTCGATCTGCTTGATGCCCGCCTGAACGGCGGGCGCGTTCACGTCCTTCGCCTGGACGACGACCTGCGCGGGAAGCGGACCGCCCGGGAACTCACGCTCGACGCGCTTGAGCGTCTTGGTGATGGCGAGCTGGGGCGGCAGCCCGTTCACGCCGGTGTCCACGGTGTGCATGCTGAAGGCCGGGATCGCGAGGACCACCAGCAGGCCGCCGGCGGCGACGACCGAGATCATGGGATGCCGCAGGACCCGGTCCACGATCCATGCCCATCCCCCTCCGCCGGCGCGGCGGCGGAGCCGGCTG
>VAWV01000133.1:0-422 GCA_005883295.1 Actinomycetota bacterium | reverse complement strand
CACGACCAGGATGGTGCCGGTCCCGAATGACGCGAAGGTCACGTTTCCGGTGATGTACAGGCCGGCCATGGCGGCCATCACTGTGAAGCCCGACACCAGCACGGCGCGGCCGCTCGTGGCCGCGGCCACGTCGAGCGCCGTCTTTTCCGAGCGCCCGGCCGCGCGCTCCTCGCGCTCGCGGCGGATGTAGAAGAGCGAGTAGTCGACGCCGACGGCCAGGCCGATGAGCAGCACGACGGACTGGACCGCCTGGTCCACCGCCCAGAGGTGGCTGATGGGTCCGAGCACGCCCAGCGTGGCGAGCACGGCCGTTAGCCCGAGCAGGAGCGGGAGGCCGGCCGCCACGAGCGCCCCGAAGGCGACGAGCAGGATCAGGAGCGTGATCGGAAGCGAGAGCGTCTCGGCCTTCTTGAAGTCGTCCG
>VAWV01000132.1 GCA_005883295.1 Actinomycetota bacterium | reverse complement strand
CGACCCGGCGCTGGACGTCGAGCACCGCGGCGCGGAACGCCGGATCCTCTGCTCGCAGCGAGCCGCGCGACTGCACCAGCACCTGCTCGGTGGCTCGCTCCTTCAGGCCCGCCTTGGCGATCACCTGGGCGGCGGTGCGCGACTCGCCGTTGCCCTGGTTCTCGTCCTTGATGTGCCTGGTCCCGAGGGCGCCGCCGACGAAGACGGCGACGATCACGAACGCGAGCCAGCCGAAGATCGCGATCTTGCGGTGCTGTGCGCTCCGGCGGCCGGCGCGGGCGGCGAAGTTGCGAGTCTCCACGGTTCGTCCCTCCTACGGCGTACTGCGGGCCAGTT
>VAWV01000131.1 GCA_005883295.1 Actinomycetota bacterium | reverse complement strand
CGGCTTCCTTCTGGTAGGCGCCGGCGGTCGCCGGCGCGGCGGGCGCGTGCTCGAGCTCCGGCTTTGACTTTGGCTCCGGCTTTGACGTCGGCTCCGGCTCCGGCTCGTAGTCGTCTTCGTCGTCGTGATCGAGGGCTGAGCGGAACTCGCGCATGCCGCGCCCGACCGAGCGCGCGACCTCCGGCAGCCGCTGGGGGCCGAGCACGATCAGCGCGATGATCAGGACGACGAGCAGCTCTAGCGGGCCGATGTTGAACACGCCGCTCCCAGGATAGTCCCGGCCTGCTCAGGCGGCGCCGCGTTCGAAGGCCGCCGGAACCGGCTCGGTGTGGAGCAGCTTGCGGAGCAGGACCAGGCTCTGGGCGTCGCTGCCGACGATGCCCGTGATGGCCTTGAGCAGCGTGGCGTCGAGCGTCTGGCGCACCGTCTGAACGTGCGTCCCGATCGCGCGCTCCAGCAGCCGGACGGCGAGCTCGAGCGCGTCGCGCTGGCGGCGGAGGCCCGGGAGGCCGCGGATCCCGGTGCGTGTCGGCGCCAGCGGCGGATCGTGACCCAGCTCGGACTTCAGCGTCTGGCCGAGCACGTCGGCGTGCTGGGTGGCGTGGTCGAGCACGACGCGCATCGTCGCCGTCGCGCGCGCGTCGAGCAGACCCCCGTTCGCGATCGCCTCGAACGCGACCATCGCCGTCTGCTCGGCGTACACCGACTGGGACACTGCGATCGCCGCGTGCTTCCTCAGCTCGTCCTTGGTCACGGCCGCGGATGCGGCCGGCGCAGTGAGCGGCGCGAACGCCGCCGCGGCCGACAGGCGGAGGGCCTCGCGGCGGGTCACGTCGGCGCGTTCCCCGTGACGAAGGCCTGCGCGGCCTGGGGCTGATGCAGGGCGCCGAGCAGCACCGACATGTGCTCGGCCTCGGCGCCCAGGATCGAGAGCAGCGTCGTGCGGAGCGCAGGGGTCACGACCACGCCGAGCGAGTCGCTGTACGCCGAGACCTGGGTGTTCTCCACGTCGAGTGCGAAGCGGAGCACGTCCTGCGCGCTACGAAGCGGCGGGAACCCCGCCGTGTAAGAGCGCTCGGGACGAGCGGGCGCGGGCGCGATCCTAAGGCGCCGAAGCGCCTGCTCGAGCGCCTGCTCGTGGGCGCGCTCGTGCGCCGCGAACCTGCGCGCCAGCTGAAGGGAGGAGCCGCTCAGGAAGCGCTGCCCGATCGAATAGGCGAGGACGGCGGTGCGCTCGAGGTCGAGGAGGGCGTTCAGCTCGGCCGCATCTGCCTGGGCCTGCTCCGGGCTGAGGGTGGTCGTGACTTCCCGGCCGCCCGAGCCGCCCCCGCAGGAGGCGACCAGGCCCGCGGCGCCGCCAGCTGCGCCCGCCGCAGCCAGCTTGAGCGCGTCGCGTCGTCGTAGCTCGATGCGCAGACAGTAGTCATCTAGCCTGTCGAGCATGCGGATCTCGAGGGCCGAGTGGGACCAGCTGATCGCGCACGCGCGCGAGGAGGCGCCGAACGAGTGCTGCGGCTACGCGCAGCTCGACGACGGCCGGGTGGAGGCCGTATTCCGGGGGCAGAACACCCGGCTCTCACCGTACGGGTTCGACCTCGACGGCCCGAGCCTGCTCGCGGCCAACGCGCTCGACGAAGCCGGCCACGGGGTGGCCGTCTACCACTCGCACCCGCGCAGCCCGGCCGAGCCGTCCGAGCAGGACCGCAACCTCGCGCAGTACCCGCACTGGACCTACCTGATCATCTCGCTCGAGGGCGAGCCGCACGTCCGCGCCTGGAGGATCGCCGATGGCAACGTCCGGGAAGAGGCACTCGACGTCGAGTAGCCGCGGTACGCCGGGTGCAAGCGAGGCGCTCGCATGCCCGCGCTGCGCGCGCCGCTACGACCTCGACCGGCGCTTCTGCGAGGACTGCGGCATGCCGCTGGTCTACGCCGGTGCGGCGACCGTCGAGGAGCCCGAGAGCAGCGCACACGAGCGGGCCCGGAAGATCCGTCCGGAGCTCACGCGCGGTGATCTGGTCAGGGTCGCCTGGGCGCGCCACCAGGCCGAGGCCGAGCTGATCCAGAACCTGCTCCTCGAGGAGGGCGTCCCCAGCATCGTGCGGAGGACCGCCGGGTTCGACGTGCCGGACTTCCTCGCCGCGGGCCCCCGCGACATCCTGGTGCCGGAGTCCGGTGTGGAAGTCGCGCGCGCCGCGCTCCAGACGGCGGAGATCGAGCCGTCGCCGGTGAGCCTGGGGCCGGGACCAACCCGCTCGCACGTGGTGCGCGTCCTGATCGCCGTCGCGGCGGGCGGTGGAGTGGCCGCGCTGATCGCGTGGGCGCTCGTGCACGCCGTGTCGTAAACGGTGCCGTACCGGCCGCGGTGCGGTGGTAGGGTCGCGCGCGGCAGGGTGGGGGAGCAGGGTCACAGCGCACGCGGAACGGACCGCATGGGCGGCCTCTCCCGGCGCACCCTCATGGCCCGGGCCGGGATGGCGGGTGCGGGCGCCGTGCTCGCTCAGATCCCCGGCTTCCTGGCCCGCCGGGGATGGCTCGACGCGGCGCTGGCGGCCGAGACCGACCTGACTCGCGACACCCTGAACGGGCTGGTGGCATTCGTGGTGCCCGGGCCCGACGCCTACTCCAAGGCGCAGGGCCAGAGCTCGAAAACGCCGGGCGCGATCGCGGCGAAGACGACCGACGCGCTGATCGAGCTCCTGGACCGCTTCGTCGGGACCGCCGAGGGCCCGACGCTGCCCTCGTCCGGTGGCGTGGCGACGCTGCTCAACGGCTACGCGCTCCAGGTGAACCCGGCGGCCGCGAACGGCCAGTTCCTGTCGCCGTTCTCCCGGCTCAAGTTCGCCGAGAAGATCGAGGTGTTCCGGCGCTTCGAGGCCGACACAGAGGGCTCCGAGCTCCGCTTCGTCTCGGGGATCCTCATCGGCGCGGTCGGTTTCCTGTCCCACGGCGAGTACGGGGTGCTCGACAAGGCGACCCGGAAGCTCACCGGGACGCCGGTGGGCTGGAAGACGTCGCACTACGCCGGCATCGCCGAGGGCCGCGACGAGCTGAAGGGCTACTGGCAGGGTCGCCGGCGGGTGCACACCAGTGCGCGGTACCGGGTGAGGCGGAAGGCGCGCTGATGCACGACGTGATCGTGATCGGCGCCGGCGGGGGCGGGGCCGTGGTCGCCAAGGAGCTGGCGGCGCACGGGCTCGACGTCCTCGTGCTGGAGGCGGGACCGCGGCACCTCCGCCCGGAGAAGCAGTGGCGCCACCTCGAGAACGACGCGAACAACCCGGTGAGCGGCTACTTCCGCTGGGGCCCGGCGGACCGCTCGCAGTCGGAGTGGCTGCGCGAGACGCCCCAGAACTGCTTCGTGTGGCAGCTGTCGGGAGTCGGCGGAACCACGCAGCACTACTACGGCAACTGCCCGCGCGCGGTGCCGGGCGTCTTCAGGGGCTACCGCGGGAAGGACCGGCGGAGCTACGACCGCGCGCACGAGTTCCCGTTCTCGTACCGCACGCTCGTGCCCTACTACGAGTGGGTCGAGCACACGCTGCCGGTGCAGACCGCCGCGATGGGGACCAAGGAGGAGACGTTCCTGCGAGCGGCGAGCAAGCTCGGCCTGCCGGTGCAGAAGACGAAGGACGCGCTCGGACCCGGATACCGGCCACAGGAGAACGCGATCCTCCAGCCGCACGGCACCGCGGGGCGCACATCGGACGCGCGGAAGCTCGTGTATCCGAAGGCGCGCGGCTGCACGTTCTGCGGCTACTGCTTCCAGGGCTGCTTCGAGCCGCGCCACGCGCCGCGCAACCTGCTCGCCAAGCGCTCGACGGACAACAGCTACGTCCCGATGGCGCTGACGGCCGACGCCTGGTCCAGGCACGGCAGGCCGATCAAGCTGATCGCCGACGCGTTCGCCACCAACGTCGGAACGACGACGGACGCGCGCGGTCGCACCGTGGCCAACAGCGTCACCTGGCGGGTTGGTGCAACCGGCGAGAACGTGACCGAGGAGGCGAAGGTCGTCGTGATGGCCGGTGGCACCACCGAGAACCCGCGGCTGTGGCTCAACTCGGGCCTGCCGAACCCCAACGACTGGGTGGGCCGGGGCTACACGGACCACTACTTCGACTGGCTGATCGGCGTGCTGCCCCACTACACGGGGTCGAGCAAGGGGCCGGGCTCCTCGGCGCGGGTCGACTTCCCCGGCCACGGCGGCCTCGAGAACGTGGGCATCCCGCCCGCGCTTCAGACCTTCTCGGCCACGTTCTCAGACGCCGGGATCAACGACGTGTACCTGAACGGCCACCCCAAGATGGCCGGCGTAGACGGGAACGGCAGGCGGGTGGGCAACGCGCTCAAGCACCTGGTGAGCAACGTGGACCGTCTGCTGAACGTGCTCGTGATCACCGACGACGACGTGGAGGCCCAGAACCGCGTCACCCTCTCCCAGGATCTTCCCCCGGACGAGCACGGGGCGGTGCCGAAGATCGAGTTCCACTACCGGCAGCGCACGCGGCGCACGCTCCAGAATCGCGAGTACCTGGCCCGCAAAGCGCTCGCACTTCTGAGGAACGCGGGGGCCAAGGAGGTCTACCGGCTCAACTGGCCGCCGCTGATCCTGCACGTGCAGTCGACGATGCGGACGGGCTCCGATCCATCCAACTCGGTGCTCGACCCGAGCTGCGAGGCGCGCTTCGTGAAGCGCCTCTTCATCGCCGACAACTCGGCGCTGCCGAACTCCCTCGGCGGCCCCAACCCGACGCTGACGACGCAGGCCCTCGCCACGCGCACCGCCGAGACGATCTTCACGCGCTACTTCGGCGGGCACCACTACGTGCGGAACGGCCACCCGGTGCAGTCGATCGACGACCGGGTGACGCGCGCGGTGATCAAGCGGAAGCTCTAAAGGGCGCGCGCCGGGGACGTGGTCGACATAAGGCATGTAATGGATGCCTTAGGTCGACCACGTCCGGCGGAAGTTCGCTATTTGCGTGCGAGCGGCGGTCCTCAGAGCGAGGTCGTGTGCGTTCCCGCGCGGCCTGCGTCCGACTTCTCGTAGAAGCGCTGCAGGAGCCCGCGCGTCTCCTCCGGGTCCGCGCACGCGTACGCGTTCAGGGCCTCGAGCCTGAGCGCGTCGTCCAGCGGCCGCCCGACCACGTCGAGGATCGTCTCCTTCGCCGAGCGCACCGCGATCTGGCTGTTGCGGAGGATCTGGCGCGCCGTTCGCTCCGCCTCCTCCATGAGCCGCTCGTGCGGGACCACCCGCGAGACGAGGTTGCACCGGAGCGCCCGTGCACCGGATCTACAAGCCGACGATCGCGGCGGTGAACGGGTGGGCCCTCGCCGGCGGCCTCGAGACCGCGCTCGCCTGCGACATCAGGATCGCGTCGGATCGGGCGATGTTCGGCTCCTTCGAGGCCCGGCGCGGATACCACCACGGCGACGGCGGGATCGTGCGCCTCGTCAACACGTGCGGCGCCGGGATCGCGCTCGAGATGCTGTTGACCGCCGAGGCCGGTCGCCACGTTGTCGCGGACCTTCCGCGGCGTGGCGTCGCCGATCCAGGGCGGGATGAACGTCTTGAGGTCCGCGCCGGCGGAGAAGGCATCGTCCGTGCCCGTGAGGATCGCGACGTCGAGGGCATCGTCGTCGCGGAAGTCCTCCCAGGTCCGCCACAGGAGGTCGTGGGTCTCGGGGTCGATGGCGTTCTTCGCCTCGGGCCGGTTGATCGTCACGTACGCGATCCGGTCGCGCTTCTCGTACAGGACCTTTGGCACGGCTCCTCCTGCTGGTTCGGGAGCGGCGGATTGTGACCGGAGGGCTAGCGGGCGGGCACCGCGGACTCGACCGGCGCGGCGACCTGGGTCGGCTCCGCCCGCCCCCGCAGCCTGACCTCTTCGCGGATCTCCCAGCGCGCGGCCTCGTCGGCGCTGGCCCGCTGCACCGCCCGCCCTGAGGCGAGGACGCGCGGCCGGCGCTCCTTCGCGAGCTCCGTGACCCGCGCCGCCTCGTTCACCGGATCGCCGATCACGGTGTACTCGAACCGCTCCGCCGCGCCGACGTTGCCGGCGACGACCTCGCCCGCCGACACGCCGATGCCGGCGTCGAGCGGACTCTCGGCCTCCAGCCGGCGGGCGAGCTCGCGGGCGGTCGCAAGCGCGCGGCCGGCCGGGTCGGACGTGGGGGTGGGGACCCCGAAGACGCAGAGGGCGGCATCGCCCTCGAACTTGTTGACCCAGCCGCCGTGCCCGTGCACGACCTCGAGCACGAGCGTGAAGAACCCGTTGAGCCGCGCCACGACCTCGGCCGGAGGCACGCGGGCGGCCAGCGAGGTCGAGCCGACGACGTCGATGAACACCACGGCCGCCTCGCGCACCTCGCCCCCCAGCCCGATCCCGGCCTCGAGCGCCTGGCGCGCCACGTCCTCGCCCACGTGCCTCCCGAACAGGTCGCGGATCCGCTCGCGCTCGCGCAGCCCGGCGACCATCCGGTTGAAGCCGGCCTGGAGCAGGCCGACCTCGCTCGCGTCATCGACCGTCACCTCCACGTCGATGTCGCCCTCCTCG
This sequence comes from Actinomycetota bacterium, assembly GCA_005883295.1. Lineage (GTDB taxonomy): Bacteria > Actinomycetota > Thermoleophilia > Solirubrobacterales > Thermoleophilaceae > AC-37. Next base: position 8,069 of record VAWV01000131.1, on the reverse strand, counting down.
ACGCGGGCGAGCGCGCGGCGCACTGCGCGCACCGGCTCGGCGATCGACTTCGCGGCCGCCACGATGCCGGTGGCACCCACGACCAGGGCCACTACCGCGAGGAAGATCACGCTCCAGGCGGTTGCGTTGTTACGTGGCGTGTCGCCGTGGATCACGCCCCCAGCGACCCAGGTGATCCCGATCACGGGCACCCCAGTCGCGAGGCCCCACGCGAGGACCGTCCGAACGACGACCCCGGGCGCCACGGGCCGCTCCGGGACGCCGGCCTTCAACGCGAGCGCGATTATCGGCCGCTGGGCGCGCTCGCCCGCGAGGTACGAGATCGCGCCGGTCACGAGCCCGCCCATGACGACGCCGCCCGCCACACGGCCCGCGATCTCGGCCGAGAAGTGGAGGTTGAGGAGGCCGAACAGCACGGCGCCGAGTCCCCAGATCGCGCCCGTCACCCGAAGCTGCGCGAGCGAGTTGCGGAGCGTCCTGCGCTGCTCCTCGGTGCTGGGCGTTCGGCCCTCCCGGATCCATCGCAGGCGCGCGTTGAAGAGCGAGCGGCCCCAGCGCGGTGCCAGCAGGCTCGCCGCTACCCCGAAGGCGAGGAACACCGGCCCGTTCAGCCGGAACACCTCTCCGGCAGGCGGGGGATGGCGTTCGACAGCGTCAGCACGAGGCGGAGCGTGCGCTGCACGCGCTCGATCAACTCGGTTGCGCTCCGCCTGTCGTCCACACCGCAGTTGTACTCCGCCGACGAGCGGAGGAGCCCCGACCGGTAGCCTGCCGCGCATGGACTTCTCACCCTCGCCACGGGTCGAGGAGCTGCGCGAGCGGATCGCGGCGTTCCTCGACGAGCACGTCTATCCGGTCGAGCTGGAGGCGCTCCATGCGCTCGACACCGAGGTCGGGCCGGGCAAGCCGTATCCCGACATCCTCGTCGCGATCCGCGAGCGCGCGAAGGCCGAGGGGCTCTGGAACCTGTTCCTGCCGGACGAGGAGCACGGCACGGGTCTGACCAACTGGGAGTACGGGATGCTGTGCGAGGCGATGGGGCGGAGCCTCGTGGCACCGATGGCGTTCAACTGCTCGGCGCCGGACACGGGCAACATCGAGATCCTCGTCGACCACGGCACGTCGGAGCAGAAGGACACGTGGCTGCGGCCGCTGCTCGAGGGCGACATCCGCAGCTGCTTCTCGATGACCGAGCCGGAGACGTCCGGCTCGGATCCCACCGGGCTGCGCGGCACTGCGGTGCTCGACGGCGACGAGTGGGTGATCGACGCCCACAAGTGGTTCACGTCCGGTGCGGTCGGCGCGGACGTGGCGATCGCGATGGTCGTGACCGATCCCGACGCCGCGCCGCACAGGCGTGCGTCGATGATCCTGGTCCCCACCGACGCCGAGGGCTTCAACCTGATCCGGCCGGTCTCCGTGATGGGCCACTCGGGCGGCCCGGGACACTGCGAGATCCGCTACGAGGGCTGCCGCGTGCCGAAGGAGAACCTGCTCGGCGAGCGCGGCGCCGGGTTCAAGATCGCGCAGGACAGGCTCGGCCCCGGGCGGATCCACCACTGCATGCGCGCGATCGGAGCCGCCGAGCGCGGGATCGAGCTGATGTGCAAGCGAGCCAACACGCGCATTTCGTTCGGCGGTCCGCTGGCCGACAAGCAGTTCATCCAGGACTTCGTCGCGAAGTCGCGCATCGAGACGGACGGCGCCCGCCTGATGGTGCTCAACGCCGCGTGGCAGATGGACGAGTACGGCAAGCGGGAGGCGCGGCAGGCGATCTCGATGACCAAGGTCGTTGCCGCGAACGTGGTGATGGACGTCCTCGACCGGGCGATCCAGGTGCATGGCGCGCTGGGCGTGTCCGACGACACGCCGCTCGCGGTGATGTGGCGCTCCCTGCGGATGCTGAGGCTGGCCGATGGCCCCGACGAGGTGCACAAGATGGTCATCGCGATGCGCGAGCTGAACCGCTGGAAGTCCGAGGCCGGCGCGGAGCCGGCGCAGAAGCCCGCCGCCGTCGCGGCCGGCGCCTCGTGACGGAGGCGGCGCTCACCCGCGGGGGCGGCCTCGCGCTAACCGATGAACAGCACGATTTCGTCCGCGCGGTCCGCGACTTCTGCGCGAAGGAGTTCCCGCCCGAGCGCCTCGCGGAGATCACGGACGGCTACCGGGACCTGCACTCCGAGGAGGTTGCCGGGCGAATGGCCGAGCTCGGCTGGTTCGGGCTGACCATCGGCGAGGAGTACGGAGGGTCCGGCGGGACGTTCCTGGACGCCGCCCTCTTCCTCGAGGAGACGGCCCACGGGCGCGCGCCGATCGGCGGGTACGCGGTGACGCTGATCGTCGTCGGCGCGATCAACCGCTTCGGCACGGAGGCGCAGAAGCGCGACCTGCTCGGGCGGGTGGCCGATGGCGGCGGGCTCGCGATCGCGATGTCGGAGCCCGACTCGGGCTCGGACGTGGCGTCACTCAAGACCGCGGCCGCGCGCGAGAACGGCTCCTGGGTCCTGAACGGCTCCAAGATGTGGTGCTCCTATGCCCACAAGGCGAGCCACATCCTGATCGTCTGCCGCACGCAGAAGGCGGACTCGCCGCATGAGGGGATGTCGATGGTGTTCGTGCCGCGCGACGCGGAGGGGCTCACGATCACACCGATCTCGACACTGGGCGGCGAGGAGACGAATGAGCTCCACCTTGTGGACTGCGGCGTCCCGGAGGATGCGCTGCTGGGCACCGAGGGCAACGGGTGGACGCAGTTGATGGCGGGGCTCAACAACGAGCGCGTGATACTCGGCGCGTCGGCCCTCGGGCTCGCGCAGCGCGCATTCGACGACGCGCTCGCGTACGCGAAGGAGCGGCGCCAGTTCGGGCGGCCGATCGGGCAGTTCCAGGCCATCCAGCACAAGTTCGCCGAGCTCGCCACGGAGTTGGCGCAGGTGCGGCTTCTGGTGCGCTGGGTCGCGCAGCTGACCGACGAGGATCCCGGCAGGATGCTCCCGCGAGAGGCGTCGATGGTGAAGCTCGCGGCCACCGAGCTCGCCAAGCGCTGCGCGCTCGAGGGCATGCAGATCATGGGCGGCTACGGCTACGCGACCGAGTACCCGATGGAGCGTTATCTGCGCGCCGCAGTGGTCACGACGATCTTCGGCGGCACGTCGGAGATCCAGAAAAACATCATCGCCAAGACGCTCGGGCTGTAGACGGGCGGGTCACCCCGCGTACGCGGGGCTTGCAAGGCCGCGCAAAAGTTGCGAAAACGGCTCTATCCTTGGCGCAGTAGTGGCTCGTGAAACGTCTTGACCTTGTGGGTCGAGATGCCGATTAACTGACCATGGCTCGCTCTTTCGCTGCGCGTGGACGGCGGGGGCTCGCAGTAGCCGCCCCCGTTGCAACCCTGCTCGTACTGGCCGTCCCGTCGACGGCCGGTCCGCTTCCCCAGCTTCCGGTGAATCCGCCGGTGCACGTGCAGCTGCCGCCGCCTCCGAGCCTGCCGCACGTGAACGTCGGCCCGACCGTGGTCCAGCACACCGTGAACCCCGTGATCGATCGGGTCAACAACACGACGAGCAGGGTTAATCGCACCATCTCGCACACTTCCAGCGGCACGCCATCCGGCGTGGGCGGCGGCCCGCAGAGCAACGGTTCGGGTGGTCCCGGCGGCACGGGCAACCGCGGCGGTGGCGGCGGGACCGGGGGCGCGGCCGGCGGTGCGGGAGGTGCGGCAGCTCGACGCGCCACGGCGCGACGGGTCACGGCGGCGATCGCGGGAACGCGCGGCAACCTCGGCAACGCCATCGCGGCGGCCGGCGGCGCTCCGCTCAACCCGTCGAGTGGCGGCCCAGGCGGGGTCTTCAAGCCGATCCGCGACGTGATCAGGGTGATCCCGGACGCGGTCAAGATCGTCATCGCCGGCCTGATCGCGCTCGCGCTCGCGCTGATCCTCCGTTCCTTCTTCGCCGAGCGGCGGACGCGCAGGCTCGAGAGCGAGCGTGCCGAGCTGCTCGGCGACTTCGGGCTCCTCCAGCGCGCGCTGCTCGCCAATGTGCCGGACCGGATTGGTGCGCTCGATACCTCCGTGGACTACCGGCCCGCCGACGGCCCGGGCGCGGGCGGCGACTTCTACGACGTCGTCGAGATGCAGGACGGCCGCGTGGGGATCATCGTCGGGGATGTGTGCGGACACGGACGCGACACCCTCGAGCTCTCCGCCTTCATGCGCTACACCCTGCGTACCCACCTGACCATGGGCGTGGAGCCGCGCGCGGCGCTCCAGAACGCGGCGCGGCAGCTCGGGAACGATCCGCGTGCAGAGCTGACCACGGTCGTGCTCGCCGTCTACGACGGGGCCGCGGGGTCGCTCACCTACGCGTGCGCCGGTCACGAGCCGCCGATCCTCGTGGGGGCGCCGGCGCACGACCCGGTCACGGTCGGGTCCTCGCCGCCGATCGGCGTGGGAATGGAGACCGGGCTGCGGCAGACCACTGTTTCGCTTCCGCCGGGCTCGATGGCGTTCTTCTTCACCGACGGGCTCGTGGAGGCGAGGCTCGGGGACGGCCTGCTCGGCCGCGAGCGAGTTAGCGAGGTGGCGCGAGAGCTTGGGCCGGGCGCGAGCGCCAAGGCGCTGCTCGAACGCATCGCCGAGCGCGCCGACCGCGCACCCGACGACATGGCCGCCTGCGTGATTCGCGCGCGCGACGACGCCAAGCGGGGCGACACGGCGCGGATCGAGGACCTCGAGTTGGAGGGCGTACCGGGAGAGGAGGAGCGCGCGAGGAAGTTCCTCGAGGCGTGCCGTATGCCCCCGGCGGCGGCTGACCAGCTGCTGGATCAAGCAGGGACGGAGGTCGCCGAGTTCGGCGCGGCCGTCCTTCGCGTACGGCTCGACACTCGCGAGGGTCGTGCCGAGGTGCTCCCGTCCGAGCCCGGTGTCGTCCGGCTGGAGCCGAACGACGGCGCCATCGAGGACCAGGACTCGCTCCGCCCGATCACGCGCATCTCGGCGTAGGGCTGCTGACCTCAACGGGCGGGCGTTACGCCTGCAGCGCGGCCCGCCAGTCGCGCTCGACGTCCGCGAACGGCCGTCCGAAGGCGCGCTCGATCGCGTGCTCCGGGCCGGCCGGGCCGAGTCGCGTGGCGAGCTCGACGCACGCCGCCCGCCCGGCTTCATGCTCGAGCAGCCGGAACACCGTCCCCCCGAGGAGCGTCGCGTCGCGCACGCGCGGCGGAAAGGCCGGTCGTCCGCCATCGCGGAGGCGGCGCGCGATCGCGGCCCGGAGGTAGCGCGTCTGCCCCGAGTAGTGCGTGGCCGCTCCCTCGCACAGCCAGGCCCACTGCACGTAGCGCGAGAACGTGCGGGTGGTGAACGGGGGCGGCAGTGCCGGGTTGTTCGCACCGATCACGAGGTGCGCGTACTCGTGCAGCGGGGAGAGGAGCATGGCCTCCCGCGATCCCTCGACCCGCGACGCGCGCGCGGCCAGGGTCGCCGGCGCCAGCACGTGGATCTCGTCGGTGGCGAACCAGCCCGCCATGTAGCGCCGGGCGGCGGGCGCCGCGAGCGTGCGCGCGAGCGGCAGCCAGGGATGCGCGAGGGCGAGCGCCGCGGGGTGCCTGTGCATGACGATCGAGACGTCCCCGGGTGTGACCTCGAAGAGACCGTCCAGTCGCGCGCGGAGCTCCTCGAGCCGCTCGAGCGTGGCCATCGCCGCGTCGGCGTCCTCGGACTCGTGGCGCGCGGAGAAGGAGAGCGAGTCGGTCTCCACCCAGGCCATGGCCCGTACTCTCGCAGCGGCTGTGCTCAGCCGATGTCGCGGTCGGACGGCGGGCGCCTGTGCCGCTTCTTCTTACAGCCCGTGTAGCGCCGCACGCTGATGGTCTCGGCGCCGTTCGCCGCGAAGACCTCGATCCTGAGCGTGAACCGCCGCCCGGCCGGCAGGTGGTGAAGGGCGACGCGGCGGATGTCGCGGCCGCGGCGGTGCAGCACGCGCCTGCCGTCCACGTACGCGTACACCTGGACCACGCGACTGCCCCGCGGCCGGTGCAGGGCGAACGTGAAGCTCCGTGGGCCCACGCAGTGGCCGATCTTGGGGAGCAGTGCCGGGTTGCCGGTGGGGCCGCGGAGCACGGGCGGCGGCGCCTTGGCCGGCTCGATGAGGAGGACCCTGGTCTGCCCCTTCGATGAGAGCGTCACATCGATCCCGCGCGTGAGCTCGGCCGACGTGACCGTGCCGGCGTCCCTGCCGCTCGGTCCCTCGATCAGGTGGAAGCGAAGTCCCGGCCTCACCCCGCGCAGGGCGATCCGCTTCGTGCTCGCACCCGCGTCCTGCCTGAAGGCGAGCAGGGCGCCGCGCTGCGCATCGCGGTCCCACTCCTGTAGCGCCGCCCAGTCGCGGCCGAGCGGGTCGCCGAGCAGCGCGTAGGTGGCGAGCGAGAACGAATCGCGGTGGGACCGGTAGAAGGCGACCCAGCGGGCCGCCGTGTCGATGACCGGGGCGGGCAGGCGGCGCAGGTCCGTCCAGAACGTGATGGCGCCCGGCAGGGCCGCGGCCATCAGGGTGTTCACGTCGTTCGTCTTCCACGAGTCGCCCCCGAGCACGTGCTGGCCGATCGAGTAGCTCTGGACGTACGGCCCAAGGAGCCACAGGTTGTGCAGGAGGCTGGGGACGTCGGGATACCCGTTCTGGAACCACGTCGGCCCGCGCAGCGTCGACTCGAACGGGAACAGCCGGTAGTCGTTGGTCTCGTCGGTCTGGAGGACCACGTCGGGGTGGTCCCGCCGCAGCCGGTCCAGCATGGCGACGAACGCGTCGTGCTGCGAGTACAGGTCGTTCTGCCCCGCGCAGTCGAGCCAGACCATGAAGTCGAACTTGAAGTAGCGCGCCCCCCAGTGGTCGATCGCGTCGCGGATCCGGGACTCGATGTGGGGGTAGGCCCAGTTGCTCCAGGCGCCGATGCCGGCCTCGTTCGAGCTGGACACCGTGTTGCCGTCGGGATCCGCGAGGTTGGCCGCCACCAGCCCGTTCGAGATCGGCTGGCACGCCCACTGCGGATGCGCCCTGTAGGTGGCCGAGGAGGGGTTGAACTCGAGCGGGCTCATCCACAGGCCGAGCCGCATCGGGGCGATGGCCCTGCGCACTGCGGCGAAGGTGGCGTCCGGGTAGCGGGGGCGGAACTTGCTCGTTGGCGAGCCGTCCCAGCGCGGCTCGGGGTACTGCGGGGAGTCGGGCTGCCAGTCGCCGTCGCGCGAGGCCCACCCGTCGTCGAGCACGAAGGTCTCCACTCCCAGCCGCCGTGCGATCGGCGCGATCTGCTCGACCGCCTGAATGTCCATGTCGTCCTTCGAGCCGGTCGAGCGCTGGTTCTGGTCGACCTTGTCCGAGTTCCACGCGACCGTGTGGTGGTAGGGCACGACCCGGTGCGCGGCCAGGTACTTGTGCCACTGCCACTCGAGGTCCCCGTCGCCCACCGCGAAGCCGGTGAAGGTCGGCTCGAGGGCGAACGGCTGCCCGGGTTGCAGCGCGCGCGCCCGGCCTCCGCCGGAGCTCGGATTCTCGAAGTGCGCCTCCTCCTCCAGCGGTCCGAGGTCGATCACGTCCTTCGTGTAGTCCACGCGCAGGCTGGCGGTGGCCCCGTCGTATGCGGCGCGCGACGAGGGCAGGTCGTTGCGCTCCATCGCCATGAAGAGCGAGCGCCCGCTCGCCCGCGCGTCGAGCCACTCCGCGTTCGCCTCGACCGGCTTCCCGGGGCTCCCCGTGAGGTCCTGCCTGACGTCGCCCGCCTGGCGGTAGCCGACCCACAGCGGCGGACCGGGCCAGCCGGGCTCGCGCCAGTCGGTGCCCGCGCGGAAGCTGCGCAGCACCGGCGTGATCGCTCCCCCTACGCCGGCCAGGTCGAGCGCGGCCTTCGACAGCACGAGCGGGGTCGCGGACGTGACGATCGTCTGCATCCGGAAGCCGGCGACCCCCGGGTACGCCTCGGCGGTCCGGAGGGCAGTCAGTCCGGCGGCTGGGCCCGAGCCCGCCAGCCGCATGGTGACCCGGATCCCTTCCCGGGACAGCCGCTCGAGGCCCACGGAC
>VAWV01000130.1 GCA_005883295.1 Actinomycetota bacterium | reverse complement strand
GGCCTTCTGCGTTCCTGCGCGTCGAACAACAGCAGCACCGAGGGGTGCCAACCTGCATAACTGCACAAACGTCGCCCTTCCGGCCGGAGCGTGCGCACTTCTGCATCGCATAGCTGCAGAACTGCACACCCGCCCAGGATGAGCTGGCGATCGTGCAGTTATGCATGCCGCACGTGCGGCCCCCTAAGTGCTTTCGTTCGCCTCGCCGCCGCCGCGCTGGACCATGCTCCCCGGGACGATGTCGTCGCGCCCCGTCTCGGTCCAGCGGACCCAGGCCTTGTGGCCGCCGTCGTAGTCCGGCGCGAAGAGGACCAGCGTCGCTTCCTGCTCCCCCACGGTGCAGCGCTCGTCCGACTCGGGGTCCAGCCCCCGCCACACGCGCACGAAGGCGTTCTGCTCCCACTCGTCGCCGATGGTCGTCGGATCCGTGTGGCCGGGGCGTACAACCATCTCCGGCGGGAGCTTCATCAGCACGTCCATGATCGACGCCTTCAGGTCCTCGAAGCTCGTCGACCCCGGGGCCTTCACGCCGCCCACCGAGCCCTTGAAGAGCGTGTCGCCGGTGAAGATCTCGGCGTCGTTGACCCTGAACGAGAGCATTCCCGCGGTGTGACCCGGGGTGTGCAGCCCGTCGATCCGCAGGCCGCCGACCTCCAGGATCTCGCCGGGCTCCAGCGCGCGGTCGACGTCCATCAGCCGCTCGGCCTCCACCGGGTGCGCGAGGATCTCCACGCCCAGGCGCTCCTTGTAGACGTGGTTCTCCGCTACGTGGTCGTGATGGTGGTGGGTGAGCAGCAGGTGCCCGACGGTCAGCTCGTGGCGGTCGATCGCTTCGAGCAGCGGCTCGGAGGGAGCGCCCGAATCGAGGATCACGCCGTGCCCGCCCGGCTCGTCGCCGATCAGGTAGGCGTTCGATAGCCACTCGGGGTGCATGGATCGCTCGACGATCACGCGCGGAAGAGTACGAGGCCGCCAATAGGATCGCGCGCGTGGATGCCGAGACCTTCCGCGCCGAGTTCCCGGTCCTCGAGCGACTCGCGTTCCTGAACGCGGGGACCGACGGACCGGTGCCGCGGCGCGGCCACGACGCGGCCGTCCGCCAGCTCGAGCGAGAGCTCACCGACGGCCGCGCGGGCATGCCTCACTTCATGCGGCTGTTCGAGTTTGCGACCAAGCTCCGGGAACGTCTGGCGGACGCGCTGGGATGCCCGCCGGACGACGTCGCGCTCACGCGCTCGACGAGCGACGGCGTCGCGACCGTGCTGTCTGCGTTCCCGCTCGGACCCGGGGACGAGGTGCTCACCAGCGACGAGGAGCACCCGGGCGTGCTCGCGCCTCTCGAGGGGGCCAGGCGGCGGCGCGGATTCGACGTCCGAGTCGTGCCCTTCGCCGAGCTGGCGAACGGGGTCGGCGGGCGAACCCGGCTCGTCGCCTGCTCCCACGTGTCGTGGGTGAGCGGGCGGGTGGTGGACGCGGCCGCGCTCGCGTGGCGCGGTCCCGGTGGACGTCATGGACCTCGGGTGCGATTTCTACGCCGCCTCGGGCCAGAAGTGGCTATGCGGCCCGGACGGGAGCGGCAGCCTCTACGTGCGGCGCGGGCTCGCTGACGCGCTGGACCCGCCGTGGCCTAGCTTCCTCTCGCTGGCCGATCCCGCGCAGCCGTCGCAGCTCCGCCCGCATCCCGGTGCCCGCCGGTTCGACCTCGGGTTCTCCGGGCCCCTCCTCGCGTGGTCGCTCGAGTCCATCGCGCTGCTCCAGGAGGCCGGCCTCGCCTGGACCCACGAGCGCGCGAGCTCGCTGGCCGATCGCCTCGCGGAGCTGCTGGCCGTGCGTGGCCTGGAGGTCGCGCCCCGAGGCAGGTCCACGCTCGTGTCCTGGGCCTCGAGCACCGCCGAGGACGACGTCGCCCGGATGCGGGAGGCGGGCGTCGTGCTCCGCTCCCTGCCCGGCCGCGGCCTCGTGCGCGCATCGGTGGGCGCGTGGTCCAGCGACGAGGACCTCGACCGGGTCGTGACGCTGGCAGCCGTCTAGCGGATTGCGCTCAGGTCTTCGTGGTCATGACCACGATCCCGAGCACGATCGCGGCGGCAACGACCGCCAGCCCGATCAAGGCGAGGATCGCCCAGCCGCCCGCGGCCACACCGTGCCCATTCCGGCGCGCCTCGGCGAAGCGCGTGAGACCCGCGACCGTGAACGAGAACGCGATCGTCACGCCCAGGGTTGCCGGCGACGCTCATGTCTCAGCCGCCGTGAGCGGCGAACCGCGGCGCACCCGCCGGGCGAACACGAGCGCCGTGCCGAGGAGGATCGCCGCCGAGACGATCACCGGTCCCGCCTCGCTGTTCACCCCGAACGCGCGGGTTATGCCGTAGACGATCGCTCCGAACCCGCCGGCCGCGGGGATCGTGAGGAGCCAGGCGAGCACGATGTTGCCCGCCACGCCCCACCGGACCGCGGACAACCGCTTGGCCGCCCCGGCCCCCATCACGCCGCCGGAGATCACGTGAGTGGTGGAAAGCGGGAACCCGACGTGCGAGGCGGCCAGGATCACCGCGGCGCCGCTGCCCTGTGCCGCGAACCCCTGGGCGCTGTCCATCTTGATGATGCGGCTGCCCATCGTCCGAATGATTCGCCACCCGCCGGCGTAGGTCCCGAGCGCGATCGCCGTAGCCGCGGAGATGACGACCCATTCCGGGATCTGGAAATGACTCGCCGAGATGTCGCCGTGAGCGACGAGCGCGAGGCCGATCACGCCCATCGTCTTCTGGGCGTCGTTCGTCCCATGGGCGAGCGCGAGCATGCCGCCGGAGACCACCTGCCCGGCGCGGAAGCCGCTCCCCACCGGACCGGGCCGCAGCCGACCGACGATCCGGTACGCGGCGATGATCGCGATCGCCGCGACAACGAAGGCCAGCAGGGGCGCAACCAGTCCGGGCACGACGACCTTGCCGAGCAGCCCGTGGCTCATCACCGCGCCGCTTCCGACCGCCGCGAGCGTGGCTCCAACCACCCCGCCGAACAGCACGTGCGAGGAGCTCGAGGGGAGCCCGTAGTACCACGTGATCACGTTCCATGCGATTGCCCCCACCAGGCCGGCGAACACGATCGTCGGGTGGCCCGTGACCGAGCCCGCGTCGACGATCCCCTTGCCCACGGTCGCCGCCACCTTCAGCGAGATGAACGCGCCGGCGAAGTTCAGCAGCGAGGCGAGGCCGATCGCCACCCGGGGCGGCAGAGCGCGCGTGGAGATCGACGTGGCGACGACGTTAGCCGTGTCGTGAAACCCGTTGGTGAAGTCGAATGCCAGCGCCGTCCCCACGACCAGGACGAAGATCACGTCGCTGTGCATTGCGCTCCCACTCGAGCCCCCGCCGTCCGGCTCACGCGTTCTTGATGACGATGCCCTCGAGGATGTTCGCCACGCGCTCGGTCGCGTCGATCGCGTTCTCGAGGCGCTCGTAGATGTCCTTCCAGCGGATCACGACCATCGGGTCGATCCCGTTGTCGAACAGCGACGCCATCGCCTCCCGCGTGATGCGGTCGCCGTCGTTCTCGAGCCGGTTGATCTCGACCGTGTAGTGCGAGAGATCGCCGAAGCTGCGCAGCCGTGGCATGGCCGCGGCCACCGCACGCGTCGCCTGCAGCAGGACGTGCGCCAGCCGCTGCCCCTGCTCCATCGGCGCCTCGATCTTGTAGAGGCCGAGGTAGTCGGCGGCCTCCTCCGTGTAGTCGACGATGTCGTCGAGCGCCGACGCGAGCGAGTAGATGTCCTCGCGGTCGATCGGGGTGACGAACGTCTCGTTGAGGCGGCGGATGATGTCGTGCGTGATCCGGTCGCCCTCCTGCTCGCAGATCAGGATGTCGCGGGTCAGCTCCTCACGGCGGTCGGGGTACGACCGCAGCAGCCGATCGAGCAGGTCGGCGGCGCGGACGATGTTTCCCGCCGCCTCTTCGAACAGGTCGAAGTAGAGGCGGTCCTTCGGGACCAGCACTTGCGAAAGGCGCGCCATGAGGCGGCTCCTCCTTGGACGGCTTCGGTTGGACGCCACCCGAGCGGGCGGCTGCCCCGACGGCAGGCGGCAGTGTATCCGCGGGCTCGGCGCTCGGTGCGGCGCCCGCGGTCAGGTGACGAAGGCGGCCTGCGAGATGCGGCGCGCGATCGTCTCGCCGAAGCCAGGCAGGCGCTCGCGGGCGGCCTCGCTGCTTTCTTCGTGGTCGTAGGCGACCCGCCGCAGCTCGAGCTCGCCCCCGTCGGCAACCAGGGCGTAGCCGGCGCGATTGTCGCCGTCGAACGGCATCCCGACGCTGCCCGGATTGACCAGCTCGAGCCCACCGAGCACGGACTCCCGTCGGAACTGGAGATGGGTGTGCCCGAAGACGAGCCGCGGCTCGATCGCGTCGCCCAGGAGGTCGGGCTCGTCGTCGGCGGGCTCCGGGAAGAAGCTGCGTACGTCGGAGACCGGCGACCCGTGGCAGTACCTCGCGTGCCCGTCGACGTACGCCTCCGGAAGGGCGGCGAGCTCCTCGACCGTCTCCTCGCCCAACATCTCCCGGCACGCACCGATGGCGGCCTGCACGACCTCGTCGTCGGGAGCGTCGGCCGGTCGGGCCGACCAGCGCTCGCCGTTGCCGCGGATCCAGACGGCGTCGAGCGCACGCAGCCGCTGCACGGTCTCCTCGGGCCAGGGGCCGAAGAGCGCGTAGTCGCCGCCGAGCAGGTAGCGCTGGGCGCCGGACTGCTCCGCGTCGCCGATCACCGCCTCCAGCGCGGGCAGGTTGCCGTGGATGTCGTAGAGCAGCGCCAGCACGGCAGCCGCGCGTTCCGGCTATGGCGGGACCTCACCTTCGCGGACCCCACGACGACCGGCGCGCGGGATGCCGGCGGCGTCCGTGAGGGCGGCGTCGACATCCGTGAGGATGGCGCGCTCGGAGCGTGATGCCACCAGCGGCTCCGCCACACCCTCGACGTGCACGTACGTGCGCCGGCCGTCGCCGCGCTCCCCGGGCTCGAGGGGCACCACCGCAAAGATCCGATCCGCGCGTACTAATTTCCCGTAGCCGAGCGCCACCATGCGCGGATATCCGCTGGTCATCGCCCGGAAAGGTAACCGAGCAGGCGGTCAGCGGGCCGGGTCGGGGCGACTAGACGAGGTGCCTGATGGCCAGCGCGATCAGCCAGGCGAGCAGGACCAGCCACACCGCGGTGGCGACCACGGCGACCACCACGAAAGCCGCAATGCCTGCCCGCTCGCGCCGAGTGGACGGCACTTGATCGGGACCGTCGGATACCGGAGGCGATGCGGCTGAGGAGGCCATCGCACGATTCATCGGCACGAACGTGCCACGGATAGAGCCGCGCGACTGCCCTTGCGCTGCGACGGTGCCCACTGCGGTCCCCGAAGCTGGCGGAAACCCGTGCGGGTGAATGCGCGAGGTGGGCCGTGCTGGGCTCGAACCAGCGACCTCCGGCTTGTCGAGCCGGCGCTCTAGCCAACTGAGCTAACGGCCCCGGGCGGCGGCCGAGGTTAGCAGCGGAGAAGCCGGCTCAGACGCCTACGGGAGCGGCGAACTCGGGGAGCTCGGCCGAGGGTCCCGGCGCGAGCTTCCCGTGCGCCCGCATCGCGATCTCGAACGTCTCGCGGCTCGAGTAGCGAGGGGACCAGCCCGTGGTCTCCTTCAGCTTGTCGGCCGACACGATCCAGGGGTGCACGATGAAGTGGAGGTTGCCCGGCGGCGTCTCGGCCATGTGCAGCTTCCACATCAGCGCACCGAACCGGCGGAACAGCCCGAGCGGCGCCCGCCGCCGCGGCATGCCGATCAGGTCCGCGCATTCGCCCCAGGTCATGGTCCCGTCCCCCGCGAGGTTGAACGCTCCGCCGTGCCGCCCCGCGAGGAGCAGGTCGAGCGCCTCGACCACGTCGTCCTCGTGGACGTACTGCACCTGTTGCCCCGACGCGAGCTCGGGGAAGAACGGCTGCTTGGTCCAGGTTCGGACGATGTAGTTGTCCACGCCGGGCCCGAAGACGATGCACGGCCGGACGATCGTCATCACACGGTCGGGGTGCTCGGCCGCCCAGAGCTGGCACAGCCGGTCGGTCTCGGTCTTGTCGCGCGCGTACTCGAAGTCGGGAACGCCGCGCACCGGCCAGTCCTCGGTGATCGGGATCGGATTGTCCGGGAACGCGCCGTAGGCCGTGGCGGACGAGGTGACCATCACCTGTGCGGTGCCGGCCTCCGACGCCGCGCGGAGCACGTTGTGGGTGCCGCCCACGTCGATCTCATACATGGCGTTCTGGTCGTGCATCGGGTTCAGCACGAAGGCGAGGTGCAGAAGCACATCGGGCCGCTCGTGCTCGAGCAGCGCCCGGACGGCCGCGCCGTCGCGCACGTCGAGGCGCTCGAACGCGACCTTCGGGCGCGTCGCGGTTGGCGGCCGGATGTCGGCGACGACCACCCGTTCCGTCTCCTGGCGCTCGGCGAGCCTCGCAACGAGCCGGCTGCCGATGTAGCCCGAGCCTCCGGTCACGACGTAGCGCATGCGATCTCCCCTCGACGAGTTCCGGGGCGGATCCTATTCCCCCCGAGAACGAAGAAGGGGCCCATCCTGGGCCCCTTCTCCTCTCCGTATGCGTGGGCTCGCGGGGGATCGAGCCCGCCGCATCGCCGGGGGGCTAGGTGCTCGACCCTCCGTTCTGGTCCTGCTGATCCTTCTGCTTCGACTTCTGCGACACGCACTTGCCGAAGGCGTTGCTCTTGTTCTTGTTGGTGCCGTACTTCTGCTTGAACGCGGCCGGATCCTGAGCCTGCTCGGCCTTGCACTGCTTCGCAGCGTTGGCGTGAGCAGTCTTGTCCTGCTGCTGGTCCTTCTTGGCGTTCTTCGAGACGCACGTGCCGAAGGCGTTCTTGCCCCCGCCGAACATGGACCGGAAGTTGTCCTTGCCGGCCGCGTCACGCAGCGCCTTACAGAACTTCGCAGCGTTCTTCTCGTTCTGTTGCGAAGGCTGATCGGCGATGGAGATCGCCGGGATCGCCATCGCCGCCATGGCGGCAACGACGAGGATCGTCCTTCTCATTTGACCTGACCTGCCCTTCCTTTTGGGTTCGTCTAGCCCATGAACGTCCTGGGCTGGACAAGGTTGGGGAGTTGGCCAACCGTCCTAGGGCTCGGTGCGAGCGACCGGCGGCACCCCGTCCCGGGACACGATGACCACGCTCACGGCCACGATCCACAGCAGCGCAGTGGCCGGGGCGACGAACGTGGGCATCGCCCCTCCAGTGGCGAAGAACCCCGTCTTGGCAACCAGGGCCAGCCCGCCGAGGACCTGGGCCACGGTGACCGCAGACCCCGACCAGTACGCCCATGCGGGCAGCGCACCGCTGCGCGCCGCCGAGCACGACGCCGCGCCGAAGAACACGACGAACCCGAAGCTCCCCATCGCGGCTACCGCGGAGCCGGCGTCGAAGACGCTGCGCGCCACGTTCTGGTCGAGCCCGGAGGTCTTCGCAATCTCGAAGGCGATCCCGTTCAGGACGCCAACCCCGGCCAGCAGCAGACCGATGCCAGCCACGCCGCCCCCGAACGCGGCGGCCGACAGGCGGCCCTCACCGCCTTCGGCGGCGCGCAGGTAGCTGCGCAGGCTGCCGAGAAACCACAGGAATAGGACAGCCGCCAGCCCGAACACGAAGCTCGAGGCGAGGATGTCGCCACGGTGATCTGCGAAGAACGAGATGATCTTCGTGGTGGAGTCGCTCGCCTTCGGCGGCGTTCCCGGAAGCGCCAGCCCCACCACGGCGACGACCGCGAACCCGATCCCGGTAGCGGCGTCGAACTTTCTTCCCTTCGCGTCTGCAACTGCCATCTGCCCCTCCTCCATCTCGGTAGTCCCAGCCGGGATCGTCGCCGCGGCGGCGGACGGCAGCGTTCGGACAACGACGCCGGGCGCGAGCACCTCAACTTCGCCGAGCAGGCGACCGACCCGGCTCGCTTCTACACGCCCGAGGCCTCGGACCGCCTGCGCCGCGTGAAGGCCCAGTACGACCCGGACGACGTGTTCCGGGCGAACCACGAGATCCCGCCGGCCCCGTAGGCGCGGCTGCCCGCCCAGCGCCGGGCCGGTCGCTCGACGTAGCGGAACGACAACCACCCGCATGCGAGCGACACGGGAAGCACGATCGCGGTCCAGCCGAGGAGCGCCTCCAGCGAGGCGTTCCTCGGCAGGGCCACGAGGCGGCTCGCGAACATGATCACGATCATGTGCACGAGGTAGAGGCCGTAGCTGCACTCCGCGAGCGTGCGCGAGGCGCGGTTCGCGAACGGCCGCTGGATCCATGCCGGGGCCAGCGCGATCGCCCCGATGAGCAGTGCGCGCGAAGCCGAGCACGCCACTGTCAGGAGCGGTGAGCTGCGTGCGACGGCTCCTCCGATCTGGGGCAGTGCGGTGGAGGCGGAGCGGCCGAACAGGTAGGCGAAGAGCGCGTAGGCGGGGACCGCGACGAGCATCGCCAGGGCTGCCCGGGACTCGATCCAGCCGCGCTCCCGCTGTGCCAGGACGCGCACGTACAGCCACGCCGCCGTCATGCCCAGCGCAAACGAGAAGGCCCAGCCGGGCAGCTGGTCCGTGAGCACGATCGTCATGAAGGGCGACGGAACGCCGCCGAGCGCGGAGTACACGGCGGTGGCGTGCAGCGCCCCCTCTCGCCACGCGAGCGTGATCGCCGCCGCCACCGCCAGGCCCAGAAGCGGATGCCGGAAGTAGAGCCGGGCGATCAGCGGCAGGACCAGGTAGAGGCCAAGCAGGACCGAGATCATCCAGAGCGGCCAGTTGACGCCGAACCCCACCATCAGGTTCGGGTCGACAAGCCTCGCGGGATACGCCACGCCCCCGATATGCAACGCCACGCTCGAGATCCCGGGCATGGCCAGCGGCGGATGGGTGGGCACGAGCGCGATGAGCACGAGCGCCAGCGCGAGGCTCAGCCAGTAGGCCGGCAGGAGCCGCGCCGCCCTGTCGACCGCGTACTGCCGCAGGCTGCCGAAGCGGCCGCCCCGGACAACCGTGGGCAGGAACAGCCCGAAGCCGCTGATGATGAAGAACACGTCGATCACGTTCCCCAGGAGGCCCCAGATCACGACGTCGGGCGTGGTGCCCCGGTGCTGGAGGAATCCCGCGGCGCCGAACAGGTGCAGCGCGACCACCCCGAGGATCGCGTAGCCCCGAACCCCGTCGAGGGCGGGCAGGCGCGGCACCCGGGTCTGCTGGTCCGGCCTCAAGAGCAAGGCGCCGACCGGAATCGAACCGGTGTAAACGGCTTTGCAGGCCGCTGCGTAACCACTCCGCCACGGCGCCGTGGCATCGGGAGCGTAGCGGCGCCATCCGCCGTCGTATCGTCGGCACGGCGCCCCCGCGGAGGGCTAAAGCCCGAGGCTTCGGAGGCCGAATCCAGGGCTATACTCGGCCACCGCGCGGATGTAGCTCAGTTGGCTAGAGCGTCGCCTTGCCATGGCGAAGGTCGTGGGTTCGAATCCCATCATCCGCTTTCTCGAGAGGCCTCCTGCGGGAGGCCTTTTTCGTGGCGCTGTGTTGACTAGACCCCCGTATGCGGGGTCAGATCAACACAGCGGCGGTAGTCACGATCGGACCGACCAGCGATCGAACTCCCGGAGCGCCTTCATGGTCTCGAGGAAGAGCGGCCTGAGCCCGGCGTGCTTGACCTTGTACTGGCCGCCGATCTGGCGGGCCACCAGCTCGGAGTCGTTCACGACCTCGATCGAGCGGGCGCCCAGGGACCGCGCCAGCTCGAGCCCCAGCAGTACCGCCCGGTACTCGGCCACGTTGTTGGTCGCCTCGCCGATGTAGGCACTTCGCTCCCCCAGCACCGAGCCGTCGGGCTCGGTGGCCACCGCCGCCACCGCGGCGGGACCGGGGTTCCCCCGCGCGCCGCCGTCCACGTGGACGACCACGGACTCGGACACGCCTAGCCCGAATGCGTGGGCGGGAAGGTGCCGGGCACGCGACGATGGCGGCGGTCCCGGATCTCGCGCCGCTCGTCGGGGCCGGTCGCGCCCTGGGCCTTGCGCCGGTCAGGGCCGGATCGGCGGTCCACGATGACCTCGACGTTGGGGTCGTCGCGGTAGTACTCATTCAGCTTCTCGAAGAGCTCCGCCTCGAGCGCCTGGGGCACGACGCAGTAGATCATCCTGGCGAGCCCACCCCCAGCACCACCCGGCCGTCGTGCACCGCGGCGGCGTTCCACTCACGGGCCCACGCGTCGAGCTCTTCCAGCTCGTGCCCCTTCGCGACCAGCGTGACGGGGTCGTGCTCCGCGCCGAGGTCCACGCGGTAGTGGTACCAGGAGAGCTCCCAGGCGACAACGATCGCCACCTCGCTCGGCACCTCGCCGGACGGGGTCACGTTGACCCACGGCTCGCCGAGGCTGCGGGAGATTCCCGCGACCGTCCTGGTGTGCTCCGAGCCGTTGAAGACGTCCACCGCGCGCTCCACCTTCGCCTGCGCGTTGGTCGGGATCGCCCGCACGTGGCGGGGATCCTTTGGGCGGGTGAACTGACGGTCAGTGGCGAACTCCTGCGCCAGCTCGGGGCCGTGCCCCGCGGCCGCACCTCCGTCGGCCCAGTCCGGTCGCTTGCCGTCCGCTTCCGCGGCGACCAGGCCGTCCCCGCGCGGAGCCGCCGGGTCGGCGCGCCGCCGCAGGCGGGAGAGGATGGACCGGCGCGGCTCGTGCCTGCGCAGGGCCGTTGGAAGCTCGCCGTGCGCGGACTCGCGGATCCAGCCCTCCGCGCTGGCCCGGTCGGTGCACAGCTCGCACACGAGCATGCGCTGACCTCCGGGCGCGAGGTACGGCTCAGCGCGCTCCCCCTTGAGCATCGTGCGCCCACAGACATCGCACACGATCTCCTCGTGCCACGGTTGCAGCTCCTTCTTCACCAGCGCCGACTCTAGCGCCAGGAACGGCGCGTTTAGGGCCGATTTACTGCGGATTTTCCGATTTTAGGCGCGCAAAACGCCGCTGCGCGCACGGGTTCAGGCCTTGACCGCCTCGGCCTCTTCCCTGGCCGCGGAGATCACCTTCTGGGCGAGGTGCGCCGGCACCTCCTCGTAGCGGGCGAACTCCATCGCGTAGTCGCCCTGCCCGCCGGTGATCGAGCGGAGGTCGGGCGCGTAGCTCAGGACCTCGGACATCGGCACCTCGGCCTTCACCTCGGTCATCCCGCCCTTGGGCTCCATGCCAAGCGGCCGGCCGCGCCGCCCATTCAGGTCGCCGATCACGTCGCCGACCGACGCCTCCGGCACGGTCACGGTGATCGTCATGATCGGCTCGAGCAGCGTCGGGTCGGCCTGCTCGGCGGCCTGCTTGAAGGCCATCGAGCCGGCGATCTTGAACGCCATCTCCGACGAGTCGACCGAGTGGTAGGAGCCGTCGTACAGCCGCACCCGCAGGTCCTTCACCGGGTAGCCGGCGACGACGCCGTCGGACATGGCCTCGCGGATCCCCTTCTCCACCGCGGGGATGAATCCGCTCGGGATCACCCCGCCCTTGATCGCGTTCACGAACTCGAACCCCTCGCCCTGCGGCAGCGGCTCGATCTCGATGTGGCAGTCGCCGAACTGGCCACGGCCGCCGGTCTGCTTCTTGTAGCGGCCGTGCGCCTTGGCCTTGCCCTTGATGGTCTCGAGATACGGCACCCGCGGGGGCTTCAGGGTGACCTCGGCGCCGAAGCGCTCCTTCATCCGGTCCACGATCACCTCGACGTGGATCTGCGAGAGGCCGGCCACGATCTGCTCGCCGGTCTGGGCGTCGCGGTGGAGGTCGATCGTGGGGTCCTCCTCCTGGAGGCGGCGGAGCGCGGTGAACACCTTGTCCTCGTCGCCCTTGGTCTTCGGCTCCATGGCGAACGCCATCACCGGCGCGGGAATCGGCGGGAGCGCGAGCGCGTAATCGCCGTCGCCTGCGGCCAGGATGTCACCCGCGTGGGTCTCCTTGAGCTTGGCCACCGCGCCGATGTCGCCGGGCCCGAACTCGTCGCTGTGCCCCATCTCCTTGCCCTGCGGGACGAGCAGCTGCCCGATCCGCTCCTTCACGTGCGCCCGGCAGTTGTAGACCTGGGAGTCGGCCTTCAGCGTGCCCTGGTAGACGCGGAAGAGGTTGATGCGGCCGGCGAACGGGTCGGCCAGCGTCTTGAAGACGAAGGCCACCGTCGGGTTGTCCGGGTCCGGCTCAAGCACCTGGTCGCCCGCGGTCACGGCGCCGCTCATCACGGGCGACGGGAGATCCTCCACGAAGGCATCGAGCAGCCGGTTGGTGGCGAGGTTCTTCGTGGCCACGCCGCAGGTGACCGGGAAGAGGTGGCCCTCGGTGACGCCCTTCTTGAGCGTGGTCACCAGCTCGTCGTGCGAGATCTCCTCGCCCTCGAGGTAGCGCTCCATCAGCTCGTCCGAGTTCTCCGCCACCTCGTCCATCAGCTTCTCGCGGTACTCCTCGGCCCGCGCCTGGAGCTGGTCGGGGATCGGGATCTCCTTGCAGTTGTCGCGCGAGCCGTCCTCGTAGCCGTAGGCCTTCATGTCGATCAGATCGATCACGCCGGAGACCTCGTGCTCGCTGCCGATCGGGATCTCCGTGGCCACGACGTGCGGGCCGAACGCCGACTTGAGCGAGTCGAGCGAGCGGAAGAAGTCGGCGCGCTCGCGGTCGAGCATGTTGATGAAGACGAGCCGGGACATCTCGAGCTCCGCCGCGCGCTGCCAGAGGCGGTCGGTGTTCACCTCGACGCCCATCACCGCGTTCACCACGAACACCGCGCCCTCGCTCACCCGCAGGGCCGCCAGCGCGTCGGCCACGAAGCTCGGCTCGCCCGGGGTGTCGATCAGGTTGATCTTGCGGCCGTCCCACTCGAACGACGACAGCGCCGACGAGATCGACATCTCACGCGACTTCTCGTCCGGGGCCGAGTCGGAGACCGTCGAGCCGTCCGCCACCGAGCCAAGGCGGTTGATCGCGCCCGCCTGAAACAGGAGCGCCTCGTGAAGGGAGGTCTTCCCGCTGCCTCGGTGGCCTACGAGGGCCACGTTGCGGATCTTGTCGGCTTCCGTCCTCGGCATCGCGCCGCTCCTCTCTCTCGCTCGGAGAGCGGACGATAGCCCGCGGGCGGCGCCGGTACTAGTCCTGCTCGGTCTGAAGCGCCGACTTCAGCCGCAGCACCGCCTTGGTGTGGAGCTGGGAGACGCGCGACTCGGTCACACCGAGCACCTCGCCGATCTCGCGCAGTGTGAGGTTCTCGTAGTAGTAGAGGGCGATCACGAGCTTCTCGCGCTCCGGGAGCCGGGCGATGGAGTCGGCGAGGCGGTCCTTCGTCTCGGTCACGTCCATCGCGTGCGCCGGGTCCACGGCGTCCGGATCCTGAATCGTGTCGAGCAGCGAGACCTGGTCGCCCGAGGCGTCGGACAGCGTCCACAGCTCGTCCAGCGCCACCACCGAGGAGTTCGAGATCCGCGTGAGCGCCTCGTTGAAGTCCTCCAGCGACATATCGAGCTCCTTGGCGACCTCGGCGTCGGTCGGCGCGCGGTGGAGCTGGTGCTCGAGCTTCGCGTTGGCCTTCTCGATCTCGCGAGCCTTAGCCCTGACCGAGCGCGGGACCCAATCCAGCGAGCGGAGCTCGTCGATGATCGACCCCTTGATCCTGGTCATCGCGAAGGTCTCGAACTTGATCTCCCGGCTGAGGTCGAAGCGCTCGATCGCGGAGATCAGGCCGAGGAGGCCGTAGGAGATGAGGTCCGCCTCCTCCACGTGGGCGGGCAGGCCCGTGGACATCCGCCCGGCCACGTACTTGACCAGCGGCGAGAACGCCAGCACCAGCTGCTCGCGGGCGCGAGGGTCCCCGGTCTCCTTGTAGCGGCGCCAGAGCTCCTTGAGCTCGACCGCCTTGACGTTCGTCTCGCCGATAGCCATTGCCAGTCCCGCTAGGCCCGCGGATGAGCTCGGGAATACTCCCTCCGAAGCCGGGCCGACTCTACCCGAGTGTAGGTCTGGGTCGTGCTTATGCTCGCGTGTCCCAGGAGCTCCTGGATGGCGCGCAGGTCGGCTCCGCCCTCGAGCAGGTGCGTCGCGAAGGAGTGGCGGAGCGTGTGCGGCGACACCCCCGCTCCCGCCGCCATCCTCCGCACCCGGACGGCGAGGCGCCGCCTCACGTCCGAGGTCGAGAGCCTGCGGCCGCGGCGCGATAGGAAGAGCGCGGCCTCGACCCGGACGCCGGGACCGCCGCCGTCCGCAGCGGCGAGCCGCGGCCGAGCCCGCTCGAGGTATGCCTCGATCGCCCGCCAGGCCGGCTCGCCGGCCGGCACGATCCGCGTCCTGCCCCCCTTCCCGCTGACCCGCAGCTCCTCGCCGTCCGGATCCACGTCGCTCACGTCCAGGTTCACGATCTCCTCGGCCCGCAGCCCGGCGGCGTAGGCCAGCTCGAACATCGCGCGGTCGCGCAGCTCGAGGGGATCGGCGGTGGGGATCGAGTCGAGGAGCGCGGCCACCTCGTCGGCGCGCAGCACCCGCGGCAGGTAGGAGTCCCGCTTCGGCGTCGCCACGAGATCGGCCGGGTTGGCCTCGAGCTCGCCGCGCTCCACCAGGTGCCGGTAGAAGCTGCGGATCGACGCCAGCTTGCGGGCGATCGTGGATCGCGACAGCCCCCGCTCCGAGAGCACGCCCGCGAAGCGCCGCAGCGTGCGCGCGTCCACCGACGCGGCGTCGACGCCGTGCCGAGCCGCCCAGTCGGCAAGCTGCTGTAGGTCGACGCCGTAGGCGCGGCGCGTCTTCTCGGCCATCGCGCGAGCGCGCAGCGCGGCGTCGAAGGTGGCGAGCTCACGCGCCCACCCAGATGGTCTCTTACCCTGCCCGGCAGTGGGGGTGTTCTTCATCGACGTTCAGGCGGGCCGGGTGGCCACGCTGCGCCAGCTGCTCGAGGCGGGGCTCGTGGACGACACGGACACCCCCGTCCCGCCTTGGCACCGGATCCAGGGGCCCGGCGATGCGTC
>VAWV01000113.1 GCA_005883295.1 Actinomycetota bacterium | reverse complement strand
CAGCCTGAAGGCGCAGCTCCAGCGTCGCTTCGGTGCGGCCGTCTCCGAGACCGACCACCACGATCTGTGGCAGCGCGCCACTTTGACGGCGGCCCTGGTAGGAAGGGATGCCGGCGTCGTGGAAGAGGCCGGCGTGAAGCTCGGCCGCTACGTGGAGTCGCAGTTCCCGGACGGGGTCCGCGTGGAGCGGGCCCTGGTCTCCACCGAGGAGGTCCTCCACTAGGATGGCCGGCGCCCGGATGCGCAGGGTCAACGAGGCGGTCCGCGAGATCGTCTCGGCGCACATCACGGAAGATCTCAAGGACCCGCGCATCGGATTCGTGACCGTCACGGGAGTAGAGACGAGTGCCGACCTACGCAGCGCGCGGGTGTTCGTGAGCGTCCTGGGCGGAGCGCCCGAGCGCGCGGCCGCGCTCGCCGGGCTGCACTCGGCGAGCGGCTTCCTGCAGCAGCGGATTGGCCGGGAGCTGCGCATGAAGCGCACGCCCACGCTCACGTTCGTCCACGACGACTCGATCGACACCGGGATGCGCATCACCGAGCTGCTCACAGAGGTTGAGCCGGGGGGTGGGGAATGAGCGTGGTCACCGAGCAGCAGGAGGTGCTCGACGAGATCCGCGCCGCCGACAAGCTCTTCCTGACCACCCACGAGAACCCGGACGGCGACGCCCTCGGCTCGCTGCGCGCGATGCAGCTGATCCTGGAGCAGCTGGGCAAGGACTCCGTGATGTTCATGGCGCGGGACGAGTTCCCGCTCCCGCGCGAGTACGGTCACATGCCCTTCGACGACGTGCTCCTGGAGCCGCCCGCGGACCTGAAGGACCGCCTGGTGGTGTTCCTCGACTGCGGGAACATGGACCGGATGCCGGTCGAGTTCCTGCGCAGCTCGGATGCGCGGATCGTGAACATCGACCACCACCACGACAACACCCGGTTCGGGCACGTGAACCTGGTCGTGGCGGAGGCGTCGTCCACTGCGGAGATCGTCTACGCGCTGGCGCGCGAGCTCGAGGTGGAGATCACCAGGCCGCTGGCCGAGGCCCTGTACGTGGCGCTGGTCACCGACACCGGGAAGTTCATGTTCGAGAACACCACGCCGGCGGCCCACCGCATGGCGGCGGAGCTGATCAAGGCCGGGGTCCAGCCGCAGGTGATCCACCGCCAGCTCTACGAGGGGCTCCCGTTCAGCCGCATCCAGCTGCTCGCGCGCGCGCTCGCAAAGGTGCAGCGCTTCGACGGCGGGGCGCTGACGCTCACCCACCTCACGCGCGACGACTTCGCCCTCTCGGACGCCGACGAGAGCGATTCGGAGGGGATCGTCGACCACATGCGCCAGGTGGAGGGCACGCTGGTGGCCTGCCTCGTCCGCGAGCTCGTGTCGGCCGACGGCCGCCGCAAGGTCAGCCTGCGCGCGACCGACGACCGGGTGGACGTCTCGCGGATCGCGCGGAAATTCGGCGGCGGTGGTCACCGTCAGGCGGCCGGCTTCACGACCGACACCGAGCTCCATAAGGTGGTCGAGCGGCTCCGTAGCGAGGTCGGCGCGCAGCTCTGAGCGGCGTAATCCTGCACGCGAAGCCCGCCGGGGTGACGTCGCACGACGTCGTCGCGGACTTCCGGCGGCGGCTTCGCGCGAAGGTGGGGCACGCGGGGACGCTCGATCCGTTCGCCACTGGTCTGCTGCTCCTCCTCGTCGGCCGGGCCACGCGCACGCAGCGCTTCTTCATGGCGCTGCCGAAGACGTATCGAGCGGTGGCCCGTCTCGGCTGGACCTCCGACACCGGGGACCGGGACGGTGAGCTCACTCATACTGGGCGCGTGCCGGACCGCCTCGAGATGCCCACCGGGGAGCTCATGCAGCGCCCGCCGCCGTACTCGGCGGTCAAGGTGTCCGGCGAGCGGCTCCACCGGCGGACCCGCCGGGGAGAAGTCACGGAGGCGGAGCCGAGGCCCGTGACCGTGTACCGGTCGGAGCTCCTCTGGCAGGAGGGCGATCGCGCCGCGTTCGAGATCGACTGCTCATCGGGGACCTACGTGCGCCAGCTGGTGGCCGACCTCGGCGACGCCTACTGCGAAGAGCTCGAGCGGACCGCGATCGGGCAGTTCCGTCTCGAGGACGCCGACTCCGAGCGCATCGTGCCGCTGGAGGAGGCGCTCTCGTTCCTGCCCGAGCATTCGCTCACCGCCGCGGACGCGGAGCGTGTCTCGCACGGCGTCGCCGTCGAGGGAGACGCGCCGGGCGAAGCGATCCGGCTCACCCACGAGGGCCGGCTGCTCGCGATCGCGCGCCCCGAGCCCGACGGCAGCCTCAAGCCGTACCTGGTGCTCGAGCCGTGAGGGTCGTCCCGCTGGACCAGGTGGAGCCCCGCCCGGACCGCCCCCGGCACGTGGCGATCGGGACCTTCGACGGCGTGCACCTCGGACACCGCGCGGTGATCGGGGACGCGGACACCGTGCTCACCTTCGACCCCCACCCGCTTGCGGTGATCAATCCCGACGCGATGCCGAAGCTGCTCATGCCCTTCGACATCAAGCGCGACGTGATCGCCGGCCTCGGGGTGGAGGAGCTCGTGGTGATCAAGTTCAACCGCGAGTTCCAGGAGCTGTCCGCCGAGCGCTTCGTGGAGGACGTCCTGGTGGGGCGGCTCACGGCGGCGGAGGTGCGGGTGGGGGAGAACTTCCGCTTCGGGAAGGGAGCGCGCGGCGACGCCGAGTTCCTCCGCTCCCGCGAGGAGTTCGAGACCGAGGTCGTCGCGATGGTCGACGTGGAGGGGGAGACGGTGTCCTCCACGCAGATCCGCGCGCTCGTCGCGGCGGGTGACGTGGCTCGCGCCGCTCGCTTCCTCGGCGCCCCGTTCATGCTCGAGGGTGAGGTGGTGAAGGGTGACGGCCGCGGCCGCGAGCTGGGCATGCCGACCGCGAACATCGTGCCGGACCCGCACTACGTCTGTCCCGGCCACGGCGTGTACGCGGCGTGGGCGCACGGGCAACCCGCGGCGGTCAACGTGGGGGTGCGTCCCACCTTCGATTCGGGCCGCGGGCTGCTGGTCGAGGCCTACCTCCTGGACTACGCCGGGGACCTCTACGGGCAGACCCTGCGCGTGGCTTTCGTCGAGCGAATGCGCGGCGAGCGGCGGTTCGAATCGGTCGATGCACTCGTCGCGCAGATGCACCGGGACGTCGAACAGGTGCGTGCTACGGTTCGCCGCCGATGAGCCTGACCGTCGAGGCCAAGCGCGAAATCGTCCAGAAGTTTGGGAAGTCGGAGGCCGACACGGGCTCGCCCGAGGTGCAGATAGCGCTGCTCACGTCGCGCATCAACCACCTCACCGAGCACCTCCGGACCCACCGCCACGACCATCACTCGCGGCGCGGGCTGCTCATGCTCGTCGGCCAGCGGCGGCGGCTGCTCAACTACCTCCAGCGCCGCCATCTCGACCGCTACCGCTCGCTCATCGGAGAGCTCGGCCTACGGCGATGATCGAGCCCGGGACCCCGGCGCCCGACTTCAAGCTGCGGGATCAGGACGGCGACAAGGTCACGCTCGAGTCCCTTCGCGGGCAGACGACGGTCCTGGTCTTCTACCCGCTCGACTTCAGCCCGGTCTGCACCGACCAGCTCAACGTGTACCAGGAGGTGCTCGGCGAGCTCGAGGCGGCCGGGGTGAAGCTGTACGGGGTCTCGGTCGACTCCGCCTACTCCCACAAGGCGTTCCAGGAGCGGCTCGGGCTCACGATCCCGCTGCTCGCGGACTTCCACCCGAAGGGCGACGTGGCCGGGAAGTTCGGGGTGTACGACGAGGACCACGGGGTGAGCGCGCGGGCGCTCGTGATGATCGGGCCGGACCTCGAGGTCAAGTGGTCGTACAAGTCGCCGTCGCCGCTCGAGATCCCCGGCGCGAATCTCATCTTCGACGCGCTCGAGGCCCACGCCGCCGCCTAGCGGGCCATCGCGGCTAACCACGGCCGGGCCGCCCGCACTCGCCCCCGAGGACCACGTCCGCGGCGATCCCGACGCGCCGCTCGTGATCGAGTACGGCGACTACGAGTGCCCGTACTGTGCGCGCGCCGACGCGCTCCTGCGGGATGTGCACATCCGCCGCGTCTTCCGGCACTTCCCCGTGGTGTCGAAGCACCCGCGGGCGCGCGTGCTCGCGCACGCCGCCGAGGCCGTGGCGCTCCAGGGCGCCTACTGGGAGTTCCACGACTCGCTCTACGCCGATCAGGGACGGCTCGACGATCCTCATCTCTGGGACCGCGTCCGCCACCTCGGCCTCGACCTCGACCGCTTCGAGGTGGACCGCCGCTCGGACGCGGTCGCGCAGCGTGTGGACCGCGACTTCCGTTCGGGCGTCCGCGCCGGCGTCGTGACCACGCCGACGCTGTTCGTCGACGGCCGCGCGCATCCGGGCGTGCCGGACGCCGACCTTCTCGCCCGGATCGCGGCTTAGCCCGTGGAAGGCCCGGTGCTAACCTCCCGCGGAACTTCATTCCGAAGCCGAAAATGAGCAAGTGCCGCCAACCGGAGGCGGCAGAGAGGATCAGCATGAATCAGGACGTGAGCCGGGTCTCGGTCGAGGTCGGGGGTACCGAGATCTCCTTCGAGACCGGCAAGCTCGCCAAGCAGGCGAGCGGTGCCGTGGTCGTTTCCGCGGACGAGACGATGGTGCTAGCCACCGCCACGGCCGGAAACCAGCGCGACGTCGACTTCCTACCGCTCACCGTCGACGTGGAGGAGCGGATGTACGCGGCCGGGAAGATCCCCGGAAGCTTCTTCAAGCGCGAGGGCCGCGCGGGTGAGAAGGGCACGCTCACCGCGCGGATGATCGACCGTCCCATCCGCCCGCTCTTCCCGAAGGGATGGCGCCGCGAGACCCAGCTGGTCGCAATCCCGATGTCGGTCGACCACGTGAACCCGTACGACATCCTCGCCATGAACGGCGCGAGCGCAGCGCTCATGATCTCCGACATCCCGTTCCCGACGCCGGTCGGGTCGGTGCGGATCGGCCAGGACGAGGAGGGCGGCTTCATCGTCAACCCCGAGGAGGAATGGCTCCCGGACAGCCCGCTGGACCTCGTCGTGGCGGGCACCGAGGAGGCGATCCTCATGGTCGAGGCGGGTGCGCAGGAGGTTTCCGAGGCTGAGATCCTCGACGCCCTCGACATCGCCCACAGCGAGATCAAGAAGCTGTGCGAGGCCCAGCGCGAGCTCCAGAAGAAGGCCGGCAAGGAGAAGTCCGAGATCGAGGTGCCGCAGGTGGACGAGGCCGTGCT